>NZ_LOSX01000027.1:0-260147 GCF_001521985.1 Burkholderia sp. RF4-BP95
TGGCGGCTCCTCGGGTGGCGGCTCCTCGGGTGGCGGCTCCTCGGGTGGCGGCTCCTCGGGTGGGCATGGGGGCGGTGGTAACGGCGGTGGTAACGGCGGTGGTAACGGCGGCGGCGGCGGCGGCGGTGGTCACGGTAATGGTGGCGGTGGCGGCAGCGGCGGCGGCAACGGCGGTCACGGTAATGGTGGCGGTACCGGCGGTGGCAGCGGCGGTGGCAGCGGCGGTGGCAACGGCGGTGGCAACGGCGGTGGCAACGGCGGTGGCAACGGCGGTCACGGTAATGGTGGCGGCAGCGGCAACGGCGGCGGCAGCGGTGGCGGTACCGGCGGTGGCAGCGGCGGTGGCAACGGTGGCGGCGGTGCCGGCGGTGGCAACGGCGGTCACGGTAATGGTGGCGGCAGCGGCACCGGCGGCGGCAGCGGCAACGGTGGCCACGGCAACGGCGGCGGCAACGGTAATGGCAACGGGAGCGGCGGCGCCGGCAACGGTGGTGCCAACGGCGTCGGGAACGGCAATGGCGGCAACGGCGGATCGGCCGGTGGCCATGGCCACTGATCGACGCATCGCCTGACCCGCTACGGTCAGAGCATTTCGAGCGCGCGCTTGCTACGCGGCGGACGGAAATAGCCGTCGAGTTGCGCGCGCTCGTCATCGCTCAACACGAGATCGAGCGCCGCGCGATTGTCGCGGACATGTTCGATCCGCGACGCCTTCGGGATCGCGAATACACCCGGCCGCGCGAGCACCCAGGCGAGCGCGACGCGCATCACCGACACACCGCGTTGCCGCGCGATCTCGTCGAGCGGCGAACGCTTCGGCAGCCGCCCGTGATCGACCGGGCTGTATGCCATCGCCGGCATCCGGTGCTTGGCGAGCCATGGCAGCAGATCGAATTCCGGGCCGCGCCGCGCGACGTTGTAGAGGATCTGGTTGGTCGCGCACGCGCCGCCACCCGCCTCGTCGACGAGTTCCGCCATGTCGGCCGTATCGAAGTTGCTGACACCCCAATGGCGGATCTTGCCCGCGCGCCGCAGCGCCTCGAATCCCTCGACCGTCTCCTCGAGCGGCACCGAACCACGCCAGTGCAGCAGGTACAGGTCGAGACGGTCGGTACGCAAACGCTTGAGGCTCGCTTCACACGCGGCGACGACGCCCCGCCGGCTCGCATGATGCGGATACACCTTGCTGACAAGGAACACGCCGTCGCGCAATCCGGTCAGCGCCTCGCCGACGAGCACCTCGGTCGCGCCGTCGCCGTACATCTCCGCGGTGTCGACCAGCGTCATCCCGAGCGCGATCCCTTCGCGCAATGCGGCGATCTCGTCCGCGCGACGCGCGGGCCGCTCGCCCATTTCCCACGTGCCCAGGCCGAGCTTCGGAATGGTCTCGCCGTCCGGCAGGACGACCGTGGCGATCGTGTCTGTCATGCGCTCCTCGCTGCGGATTGGTGGCCGCGCACCCGCGGCCGTAGCATCGAATACGACGCATCAGTGTAGTCAATCGGTGCGGCGTCCACCTGCTGCACGGCAAAAACCGGATATAACGGCGCCGCATGATGACTTAGAATGGCCGGCAATCTGATCGATACCCATTCCATGAAGGCACCCACGGACGACCGCTGGCAGGACCTGCGCCCCGACCCCGAGAACGATACGCCGCTCTACCTGCAGCTCGCCCGCAAGCTCGGCGACGCGATCCACGACAATCGCTGGGCGGCCGGCGAGGCGCTGCCGTCCGAACGCGTGCTGTCCGAAGCGCTCGGCGTGTCGCGCATCACCGCGCGCAAGGCGATCGCGCTGCTCGTCGAGCAGGGCTTGATCCGCCGCACGCAAGGCGCCGGCAACTTCATCCAGCCGCGCTACGAGGATCCGCTGTCGCGGCTGTCGAGCTTCAGCGAGATGCTCGAGCGCCGTGGCTTCAAGCCGAGCTCGCAGTGGCTCGAACGCGAGATTCAGCCGGCGAACCGCGACGAAGTCATCCAGCTCGGCCTGTCGCCGGCCGCATCGGTTACACGGCTGAAACGCCTGCGTCTCGCCGACGGCATCGTGATGGCCGTCGAGAACTCGACGTTTCCCGCCACGCTGATTCCCGATCCGCAAGCGATCGGCGGGTCGCTGTACAGCTATCTCGAAGCACGCGGCACGCCGATCGTGCGCGCGCTGCAGCATTTCCGCGCGGTCAACGCGACCGACGAGATCGCGCAGCAGATGGGCATCGCGCCGCACGACGCGCTGCTGCTGATCACGCGAATCGGCTATACGGCCGACCAGCGCGCGATCGAGCTCACCGATACCTACTGCCGCAACGACTACTACGACTTCGTCGTCGAGCTGCGCAAGTAATGCGCGCGGCGCCGCCGGCGCTCATCGCCAGCGCGCTTCGTCCGTGCCGAGCGGCACGGGCGGCCGCGTGAATCGCGGCGGTGTCGCCGACAGGCGTTCGGCCGGACGCACGGCATCGATCACGCCGAACGGCGAAGCGGTCCGGTCGATCCGGTCGCGCACGTCGTCGAACGTGAAATCCGGTGCATGCAGGCCGTCCGGCACCGTGCCGAACGATTGCAGCCAGCGCCCCGTCTGCGCGAGCGACAGCCGCACGTGCCAGCTCCCGCCTTCCGTCGCACGGCGCGCGAGCGCGATCATCGCGCCGAACGCCGCGAGATAGCCCGTCGCATGATCGAGCGCCTGGCACGGCAGATGGCGCGGGCCGTCCGCGTGCGCGGCATGCTGCTCGTGCCAGGCGATACCGCTCGCCGACTGCACGAGGCTGTCGAAGCCGCGCCGCATCGACCACGGCCCCGCGTGCCCGTACGCGGATACCGAGACGCACACGATGCCGGGCCGCAATTCCGCCAGCGCCTGCGGAGAGAACCCGCGCGCCGCGAGCGCGCCGGGGCGATAGGCCTGCAGGAATACATCGGCATCGCGTGCGAGTTCGCGCAGCGTGGCAACACCGGCCGCCTCGCGCAGGTCGATCCACGTCGAACGCTTGCCGCGCCCGTTGTCGATCACGAGCGATGCGATGTTCGGCAGGTGCGGACCGTTGACGAGCAGCGTCTGCGCACCGTGCGATGCCAGCGTGCGGCCCGCGACCGGCCCCGCGATGATGCGCGTGAGATCGAGCACGCGCACGCCCGCGAGCGGCTGGTCGGGCTCGCCGCGGCCGATCGCCTCGACGGGCGCGTCGCCGATTCGCTCGATCTCGAACAACGGCAGCGACGCGAGCGCGCGTGCCTGGTCGTGCGCCGGCCATTCGTCAGGGGTTCTGATCAATGCCGCGCACAGGCCGGCCTCGGCCAGCGCGGTATCGAGCACCGCGCCGTCCCACGTGCGGATCGCGGCGGCAACGTCGTCACGCTGCGGGCCGCAGCCGAGCACGTCGAGAATCCCGTGCAGGTGATGCGGAAAGTTCGCATGCAGCTGGATCCAGCGTCCGTCGCGCGTGTCGTAGAAGCCCGTCACCGGATGGCGCGGCTCGGGCGGCAGGCCGTCGTCCACGCGCAGGTAGCGTTCGCTGCGAAAGGCGACGAGCGCGTCGCGCATCGATACGTCGACGCGCTGCGCGACGCCCGTGCGCAGCCGGTGGCATTCCGCCGCCGCGAGCCCGGCTGCCGCGATCGTCGCCGCGGCGAGCGTGCCGACGTGGAATGTCGACGGCAGCGTCGGGTCCTGCCCCGTCACGGCCGCGCGGGCCAGCGCGCCGGGCTCGCCGTGCGCGAGTTGCCACAAGCGGGTCAATGCGAGTTCGGGTGTCATGGTGGGCGCGAATCGTTGAGGAGACGGATTCGAGTCTAGAATTCGCGACGGGCGCGATCAATCTTGATTGCGCGAATCAATGCATAACGAATAGTTGTAGCCGGGCCGCGCTTCATGCGCCCCGACAGGAGCGATCGGCATGACGTCCCTCAGCGCGCCGGAAGCCGCCGGCATCCTCGGTGTCAGCGTGAGCACCCTTTACGCGTATGTGAGCCGCGGCCTGCTGCGCTCGCTGCCCGACGGCGCGAGCAAGCGCCGCCGCTACGACGCGGACGAGGTGCGCCTGCTCGCACGCCGCCGCGCCGATGCGAAACGCGCGGGCGGCGTCGCCGAACGCTCGCTCGACTGGGGCGTGCCCGTGCTCGAATCGCGGATCACGCAGATCGCCGACGGCCGCCTGCACTATCGCGGCGCCGATGCGATCGCACTCGCGAACGACGCGACGCTCGAGGAAACGGCCGCACTGCTGTGGGATTGTCCGCCCGCGCGGCTTGGCGCGGCATCGCTCGCGTCGACCGGATTCGACACCGCGCAGTGGGACGACTGGGCTCGCCGCTGGGCACATCTCGCGCCGCTCGAGCGCACGCTGGTGCTGCTCCCCGCCGCGGCCGCGTCGCTGCCGCGCCTGTGGGCGCAGGGGCGCGACGCGCAGTTCGACGCGGCCACGCTGCTGCTGCGCGTGACGACGGCCGCGCTGGCCGGCATCGCGCCGGGCGACGCCCCCGTGCATCGGCAGCTCGCCGCGGCGTGGCGGCTGCGGCGACGCGACGAAGCCGACCTGCTGCGCCGCGCGCTCGTGCTGTGCGCCGATCATGAACTGAACCCGTCGACCTTTGCGGTGCGCTGCATCGCGTCGACCGGCACTCACCTGTTCGGTGCGATCGCGGGCGGGCTCGCGGCGCTGTCGGGCCCGCGCCACGGCGGCGAGACGTTCCGCGCGGGCGCGCTGCTCGACGAAGCGGCGCGCGCCGCCGACCTCGACCGCTACCTCGCGCTGCGCGTCGCGCACGACGAACGGGCGGACGGTGCGCGCACCGCGCTGTCCGGTTTCGCGCACCCGCTCTATCCCGACGGTGACCCGCGCGCCCGCGCGTTGCTCGACGCGCTGCACGCGATGCTGCCCGACAGGACGCCGCTACGCATGGCCCGTGCGCTCGCCGCGCGTGTCGAGGCCGCGACCGGCCTGCGACCGTCGATCGATTTCGCGCTCGCGGTGCTGGAACGCACGCTCGCGCTGCCGGACGGCGCCGCGTTCACGCTGTTCGCGGCCGGCCGCACCGCGGGCTGGATCGCGCACGCGCTCGAACAATATGCGGACGGCAGGCTGATCCGGCCCCGCGCGCGCTACATCGGCAGCGACGCGGCTGCCTGACCACGGCCGCCGCGCCACGCGGCGGCGAACCGTCGCCACGCGATCGGCTCGGCCTGCGGGGCCGGCGCCGCCTGCGGGCCGAACGCGAACACCGCGCCGCCCGCCGCCGCGCTGATCCATACGCGCATGCCGGGCAGCAGCGCCAGCGTCTCGCCGGCGCGCAGCCAGTGATCGTCGGGCCGGCCCTCGATCGTCACCCACAGATCGCCGTCCGCGACCTGCAGCGCGGTGCGATCGACGATCCGCCACCGCCCGGCCGGCTCGTTGCCGTCCATCTCGTAGAGTCGCAGTTCTCGCATGGCCGCCTCCGGGTCGCGTGGGTTCGATGACGCCAGTATTTCGGACAGCGGCAACACACGGACAGATACGCCTGCGGACACTTTCGGCTGAACTGTACCGGTCGGCTGACGGACGGGCGTCCGGCGCCCGCGTTGCCGATCCTGCGTGTGACGGCGGCTTTGCCTACAATGGCGGCTGTCCCGCGCCCTCGGTCCGTCCCCATGTTCCAACGCCCGCCCGCCGCCGCTCCCGGCGAAAAGAACCTCACCGTGATGCTCTGGCTCGTTGCGACGGGCTTCTTCATGCAGACGCTCGATGCGACGATCGTCAACACGGCGCTGCCGTCGATGGCCGCGAGCCTCGGCGAATCGCCGTTGCGGATGCAGTCGGTCGTGATCGCATACTCGCTGACGATGGCGGTGATGATTCCCGTCTCGGGCTGGCTCGCCGACACGTTCGGCACGCGGCGCGTGTTCTTCAGCGCGATCCTGGTGTTCTCGCTCGGTTCGTTGCTGTGCGCGAACGCGCATACGCTGTCGCAGCTCGTCGTGTTCCGCGTCGTGCAGGGGGTGGGCGGCGCGATGCTGTTGCCGGTCGGGCGGCTCGCCGTGCTGCGCACGTTCCCGGCCGAACGCTACCTCGCCGCGCTGTCGTTCGTCGCGGTACCCGGGTTGATCGGTCCGCTGATCGGGCCGACGCTCGGCGGCTGGCTCGTGAAGATCGCGTCGTGGCACTGGATCTTCCTGATCAACGTGCCGGTCGGCATCGCCGGCTGCGTCGCGACCTTCTACTCGATGCCCGACGCGCGCAACCCGGCCGTCGGCCGCTTCGACCTGAAGGGCTATCTGCTGCTGACGATCGGGATGGTCGCGATCTCGCTGTCGCTCGACGGGCTCGCCGATCTCGGCATGCAGCACGCGGCCGTGCTCGTGCTGCTGATCCTGAGCCTCGCGTGCTTCGTCGCGTACGGGCTGTACGCGGTGCGCGCGCCGCAGCCGATCTTCTCGCTCGAACTGTTCAAGATCCACACGTTCAGCGTGGGCCTGCTCGGCAACCTGTTCGCGCGAATCGGCAGCGGCGCGATGCCGTACCTGATCCCGCTGCTGCTGCAGGTGAGCCTCGGCTATTCGGCATTCGAGGCCGGGCTGATGATGCTGCCGGTCGCGGCGGCCGGGATGTTCTCGAAGCGGATCATCACGCGGCTGATCACGCAGCACGGCTACCGCAAGGTACTGCTCGTGAACACGATCATGGTCGGCGTGATGATGGCCAGCTTCGCGCTGATGCGCGACACGGTGCCCGTGTGGGTGAAGGTCGTCCATCTCGCGCTGTTCGGCGGTTTCAACTCGATGCAGTTCACCGCGATGAACACGCTGACGCTGAAGGATCTCGGCACCGGCGGCGCGAGCAGCGGCAACAGCCTGTTCTCGCTCGTGCAGATGCTGTCGATGAGCCTCGGCGTCACGGTCGCGGGCGCGCTGCTCGCCACCTTCACCGGAATGCTGCGCACGGTGACGCCGAGCAACACGCTGCCCGCGTTCCATGCGACCTTCATCTGCGTCGGGATCATCACGGCCGCGTCCGCGTGGATCTTCGCGCAGCTCGCGCCCGAGATCCGCGCCCGCGCGCAGCACAAGACCGATCCGTCCGAGCGCGCGTGACGCACGACGCGCGTCGTGCCGGAAAACCCCACGACGGCGCGCCACGCACCATGTCGGTGCAGCATGGCTGCGCCGCGCGGCACCCGGCGACCGCGACGGGGCGTCCGCACGGGGCCCGATGCCGTGCATGCTTCTTGCTCGCCTATTCTGTAGGTAAACTGGCAGTCTTCCTTCGGCCGACATCATGAGCATGATCGACATCGATCCACCCGGCTTCCAGCCGCCCCGCCCCGTCGCCGGCGACGACGGCAAGCGGCGCACCGTGCTGTACGGTGCGTACACCGTGTTCAGCGTGTTCCAGCCCGTTTTCTCGGTGTCGCACCGCCGCGCGATCGGCTACCACGCGTCGCTGCGCGCGCACGACGAGGACAGCCGCCAGGTCGCGTCGCACGAGGTGTTCACGCAGGCGGCGCGGCGCGGCGACCTGCTCGAGCTCGGCCGGCTCGCCGAATCGCTGCATCTCGGCAACTTCCACGCGTTCGACAGTCACGACGAATGGCTCTTCCTGAGCCTGCATCCGGCCGCGCTGATGGACACCGTCTACGGCGACGCGCTGCTCGCGAACCTGAAGGCGCTCGGCCTGCCGCCGCATCGCGTGGTGCTCGAAGTGCCCGAGCAGGCAGGCGGCGAGACGCCGCGCTATGCGGCGATCGTCGACGGCCTGCGCAAGGCCGGCTTCCTGATCGCGCTCGGCGGCTTCGGCGCGAAACATTCCAACATCGACCGCGTGTGGCACCTGCATCCCGACATCGTCACGCTCGACCGCGGGATCCTCGCCCAGGCGAGCGAACACTCGCATCTCGAGCGTGTGCTGCCGGGGCTCGTGTCGCTGCTGCACGAATCCGGCCAGCTCGTGCTGATGGGCGGGCTCTCGACCGAGCGCGACGCGCTGATCGCGCTCGAATGCGATGTCGATTTCGTGCAAGGGCAGTACTTCGCGGGGCCGAGCGTCGACCCCGTGCAGCCGCAGGCCGCCGCGGGCTGCATGGATACGCTGTCGGCCGCGTTGCGGCTGCGCGTCGCGCAACGCGAGCGCACGCAGGCCGAACGCCTCGCGCCGTATGTCGCCGCGCTGGAGGAAGCGAGCCGGAAGCTCGTCGCGGGCGAATCGCTGATCGACGCGGCCGGCGCCGTGCTCGGATTGCCGGAAACCGCGCGCTGCTTCCTGCTCGACGCATCGGGCCGCCAGATCGGCGACAACGTGCTCGCGCGCGGCAGCGTATCGCAGCGGGCGAAACGCTTCCGGCCGCTGCTGCATTCGGAAGGCGCGAGCTGGGAGCGCCGCCCCTACTTCATCCACGCGATGCGCGCGCCGGGCCGCGTGCATCTGACGCCGCCGTACCTGTCGATCAACGAAGCGCACCTGTGCGTGACCGCATCGATCGCCGCGCCGGCCGCGACCGGCATGCAGGTGCTGTGCGTCGACATCAACTGGGAAGCGGCGCTCAACCGCGAATGAGTTCGCGCGCCGCGCTCATGCGGCGCCATCGATGGCGTCGTCCCGGCGCGCGATCAGCCGATGCACGCGCTTGCCGGATGACGCGCTGACCACCTCGTGCTCGTCGATCACGTGCATGCCGGGGCCGAGCGCCGCGTGCATGCGCGCCGAATCGAGCGGTGTGTACAAGCGGCCGCGCTCGTCGCGCAACGCGCCGTTGCCGGCCACCCGCCAGCTCAGGTACAGCGTGCCGCCGGGCATCAGCAGCGCGGCCAGCCGCGCGGCCGCCGCGGCGGCATCGGCCTGCTCGAGATGCATGACGACCGTCTCGCACAACACGTTTCGAAACGCGCCGGACGGCACGCCCGCGAGCGCCGGCAGCGCGGCCAGTTCGAACGTCAGCGACGGGTGACGCAAGCGTGCCTCGGCGAGCAGCGCCGCGCTCGCATCGTAGCCGCGCACGTCGAATCCCTGCGACGCGAGCCACGCAGTGTCGCGCCCCGCGCCGCAGCCGACGTCGGCGGTCGGCCCCGGCGAGAAATACTGCTCGAGCAGCGCATACATGTCATCGGGGGCGGCCTGGTCGAGCCAGTCCTGCGCGTATTGCGCGGCATGGGCTTCGTAGGCATCGAGAGTCGGGCGATCCACCATGGCGATTGCTCCGCGTACGCGTCCTGTCGTGCGACGCATCCCGCATCTTAGCCGTTGCGCATCGCGCGTGGTGTGGCGCGGGGTCCTATGCGGCGAGCACGAGCCGCGCGGCGGCCCTGGCGGCTTTGCCGGCCGGATCGGTCGAGCATGCGCCGAACCCTCAGACCGGCGCGGCTGGCGTGTCAGACATGCGAGTGCACGCCGCCGTGAACCGGGCCCGCGCGCCGCTCGACTTCGCGGCGCACGTCGCCGCGCAGGCCCGCGAAGAACGCGACTTCGGCGACGACGAACAGCGGCCCGACCATCAGGCCGACCAGGTCGTCGACGAACGCGGGCTTGCGCCCCTCGAACCAGTGCCCGACGAACTGCACGATCCAGCCGACCACGAACGCGCCGATGCCGATCCCGAGCCATTGCGCGGTCGGCAGCACCGCGAGCGTCTGCGCGGCCCACAGGCCGAGCGCGAACAGCGCGGTCATCACCAAGCCGAAGCGCAGGTCGAGACGCAGGTAGAACACCGCGAACGCCACCGCGAGCAGCAGCGCCGGCGACAGCGCGACGCCCGCCAGCACGCCGATCGCCGGCCGTGACAGCAGCACCTCGACCGCGAACACGATCATCGGAATGCCGACCAGATGCGTCGCGATGTTGCGCGCGTCGCGATGGTAGGCCGCATACTGGGAAAGGTGATCCTCGAGCGTCTTCATGGTGTCTCCTGAACGATCATTGGGCGCTATGATGCGCGTCACGCCCGACAACCTCTGTCAGCTACCCGACATCGCGTGTCCATGCCCTCGCCGCTCGCCCCGTACCTGCCGCAGCTCGAAGCGCACCCGTGGTTCGCCGCGCTGCCGCCCGCGTTGCGCGAGGCGTTGCTCGCCCGCGCCGCGTTGCGGCACCTGCCGGCCGGCCAAGCGCTGTTCCGCCGCGGCGACCCGCCGTGCGGGCTGTATGCGGTGCTGGCCGGTTCCCTCACCATAGGCGCGGTCGATCCGCAGGGCAAGGAAGCGCTGCTGACGGTCGCCGAACCCGTCACATGGTTCGGCGAGATCGCGCTGTTCGACGGCCAGCGGCGCACGCACGACGCGATCGCGCTCGACGACACGCTGCTGCTGCACGTCCCGCAGGCCGCGCTGCTCGCGATGCTCGACGCGACGCCGCAATACTGGCGGCAGCTCGCGCTGTTGATGGCGCAAAAGCTCCGGCTGAGCTTCCTGACCGTCGAATCGATGAGCGTGATGCCGGCCGCGCAGCGGCTTGCCGCGCGGCTGCTGATGATCGCCGACGGCTACGGCGGAATCAGCGCCGGCCGCACGCGCATCCGGCTGTCGCAGGAAAAGCTCGCGGCGATGCTGTCGCTCACGCGGCAAACCACCAACCAGCTGCTGAAGGCGCTGCAGGCCGACGGCATCGTGCGGCTGCATGTCGGCGAAATCGAGCTCGTCGACGTCGACGCGCTGCGCCGCGCGAGCGGCCTGTCCGACGGCACGCACTGACCGCACCCCGACGCCGCCGCGCAATCGCCGCCACGCGGCATTCCCGCCGTCATCGCATTGCGCTATCGTGGCGGCTCGTTCGCCCTCCCCGCATCCGCTCTTGAACACGTCCACCGTCACCACTCCGTCCCGCCATGCGTGGCCCGTATTCGTCGCGTTCCTGCGGCTCGGCCTCACGTCGTTCGGCGGCCCCGTCGCGCATCTCGGCTACTTCCGCGACGCGTTCGTCACGCGGCGCGGCTGGCTGACCGAGCGCGCCTATGCGGATCTCGTCGGCCTGTGCCAGTTCCTGCCGGGGCCGGCGAGCAGCCAGGTCGGGATGGCGATCGGCCTGTCGCGCGCGGGCTACGCGGGGATGTTCGCCGCATGGCTCGGCTTCACGCTGCCGTCCGCGCTGCTGATGATGCTGTTCGCGCTCGGCGTCCACGCGACGGGCATGCCGGTCGCGGCAGGCGCGTTGCACGGGTTGCGCATCGTGTCGGTCGCGGTGATCGCGCAGGCGGTGTGGGGCATGGCTCGCACGCTGTGCCCGGATGCGCGCCGCGTCACGCTGATGGCGATCGCGGCCTGCATCGCGCTGCTCGTCCCGGCCGCGTGGCTGCAGGTGGTCGTGATCGTCGCGGCAGGCGCCGCCGGTCTCATGCTGTTGCCGCAGCCCGAGCGCGGCGCCCACGATCCGTTGCCGCTGCACGTGTCGCACCGCGCGGGCGTGCTGTGGCTCGTACTGTTCGCCGCGCTGATCGTCGTGCTGCCGGTCGCGGCGAGCGCGCTCCACTCGCACACGCTCGCCGTCGTCGACGCATTCTTCCGCACCGGCGCGCTGGTGTTCGGCGGCGGCCACGTGGTGCTGCCGCTGCTGCAAGCGGCCGTCGTCGCGCCGGGCTGGGTCGGCGATTCGGCATTTCTCGCCGGCTATGGCGTCGCGCAGGCCGTGCCGGGGCCGCTCTTCACGTTCTCGGCCTTCCTCGGTGCATCGCTGCGCGACGCGCCGAATGGCTGGCTCGGCGGGACGATCGCGCTGGTGTCGATCTTCGCGCCGTCGTTCCTGCTCGTCGCGGGCACGGCGCCGTTCTGGGAACGCCTGCGCCGCAGCACGCACATGCAGGCCGCGCTCGCGGGCGTGAACGCGGCGGTCGTCGGGCTGCTGCTCGCCGCGCTCTATCACCCGGTGTGGAGCGACACGATCGTGTCGCCGCGCGACTTCGCGGCCGCGCTCGTCGCATTCGTCGCGCTCGTGTTCTGGCGCATGCCGCCGTGGGCCGTCGTGATCGCGAGCGCGGCGCTCGGCTGGTTGTCGGGGATGATCGTCTGATCGGGCGAATGCCGCGCGTCGACTCACGCCCGACGAAAACAAAAAAGCCCTCGCGACGAGGGCTTTTTTTGGGGTGTGCCGCGCGCCGCGGAGGCGCGCAGGATGCCCGGACTTACGCGAAGTTCTTCGCTGCGAAGTCCCAGTTCACGATGTTCCAGAACGCTTCGACGAACTTCGGACGTGCGTTGCGGTAGTCGATGTAGTACGCGTGTTCCCACACGTCGATCGTCAGCAGCGGCTTGTCGGCCGTCGTCAGCGGCGTGGCGGCGTTGCTCGTCGACACGATGTCGAGCGAACCGTCGGCCTTCTTCACGAGCCATGCCCAGCCCGAACCGAACGTGCCGACCGCGGCCTTCGTGAACGCTTCCTTGAATGCGTCGTACGAACCCCACTTCGCGTTGATCGCGTCGCCCAGCGCGCCCGACGGTGCGCCGCCGCCGTTCGGCGACAGGCTGTTCCAGAAGAACGTGTGGTTCCAGATTTGCGCGGCGTTGTTGAAGATGCCGCCCGACGACTTCTTCACGATCTCTTCCAGCGACAGGTTTTCGAATTCCGTGCCCGGGATCAGATTGTTCAGGTTCGTCACATATGCCTGGTGATGCTTGCCGTAGTGGTACTCGATCGTCTCTTTCGAGATGGTCGGCGCGAGTGCGTCTTCAGCGTACGGGAGCGGCGGGAGCGTATGAGCCATGGCGATTCCTTCGTTGAGTATGTAGGGAGGCTGTGTTGAATGCTGCCGAGCGTCCGATTGTAGGCGAGTCCGAATATCCCCGCAAACTCACGGGCATTTATCCGCGGTATGCAGAAAATCGCCGCTGGCGCTTCATCCGGCAGGACGGGACGACGATGCGCAGCATCCGTTCCCGCGTCCGGCGACCGGTATATCCGGACCGCCGGGCGCGCGACCTTCGTTTCGCTTACGCCGCCGTCGTCACATCGTGTCGGTCAGCCGCGGCTGCACGTCGGCGAGCGACACGTCGGCCGAGCCTTCGGCAAGATGCACGGTGAGTCGGCGCTGCGGCTTCAGCGCGCTCGGCGCGCGCACCGCGCGACCGGTCTGCGTGTCGATCAGCGCCGCATAGCCGCGCTCGAGCGTGCGCTGCGGGCTCAGCACCTCGAGCCGCGCCGCGCAGGCCGACACGCGCGCGGTATCGCGCTCGTGACGGCGCTGCAGCGCCACCGCGAGACGTTGCGACAGCCCGGCGAGCGCCTGACGCGCCTGCGCCGGGTCGGGCCGCGCGCGCTGCCAGCGCAATTGCGCGAGCGCGAAACGCGCACGCGCGTCGCGCACCGGCCGCGACGCCGCCGACGCGAGCCGCACCGCCAGTTGTTCGACGTGCGTGCGTTGCCGCTGCAGCCGTTCGGCCGGGCTGACGAGCCGGCGCGCGAGCCAGTCGAGCTGCTGCGCACGCTGCTCGAGCCCGCGTTCCAGGCTGCGCGCAAGCGCGCGCTGACGGTCGGCAACCTCGCGCAACAGCAACGCGCGCTGCGGACTCGCGAGCTCGGCCGCGCCGGTCGGCGTCGGCGCGCGCAGGTCGGCCGCGAAGTCCGCGATCGTGAAATCGGTTTCGTGGCCGACGCCGCTGACGACCGGCAGTTCGCTCGCCGCGATCGCTCGTGCGAGCGCTTCGTCGTTGAACGACCACAGATCCTCGATCGACCCGCCGCCGCGACAGACGAGCAGCACGTCGACCTCGCGCCGCGCATTCGCGGTCTGCACGGCCGCGACGAGCTTTTCGGCGGAACCGGCACCCTGCACGGGCGCCGGATAGACGATCACCGGAATGTGCGGCGCGCGGCGCGCGAGCGTGGTCAGCACGTCGCGCAGCGCGGCGGCCTGCAGCGACGTGACGATGCCGATCGCGCGCGGGTGCGCCGGCAGCGGCCGCTTGCGCTCGGCTGCGAACAGCCCTTCGGCCTCGAGCTGCGCCTTCAGCCGCAGGAACGCCTCGTACAAGCGCCCTTGGCCCGTGCGCCGCACGGCCTCGACGTTGAGCTGCACTTCGCCGCGCGGCTCGTACATCGTGACGACCGCGCGCACCTCGATCCGGTCGCCTTCGCGCGGCGTGAATTCCGCGTACTGCGCGCGACCGCGGAACATCACGCAGCGCATCTGCGCCTGCTGGTCCTTGATCGAGAAATACCAGTGGCCGCTCGCGGCACGCGTGAAATTCGACACTTCGCCCGAGATCCACAGCAGCGGAAACGAGCGCTCGAGCATCGTCGAAATCGCGCGATTGAGCGCCGAAACGGGAATCACTTCGTCGCCGCCGCGCGTGGCGCCGGGAGCGGAAAAAGGAGAGTCGGAAAGCATGTGCGGTCGGATGAATGCTGGCGGCGACACGATAGTCCGACACGCGCGCGGCGTCCAGCGCCGGCCGCGCGCACTGCAACACGCGGAAGGTGTCCACACTCTGGCAATCGTCCGCCAAAAACGCTTGAAAACCGCGAAAAAAACCAGACAATTCCGCGTAACGCGTTGATTTTTATATATTTTTAAACCTTACAGTTTTGTTCGACGCCGATTCGAAGTCCATCCGGCGGGCGTTTGACGCGGATGGGCGGGGAGTTTTTCACAGAGTTATCCACAACCCGCTCCGATCTGCCCCCATCGGATGCGTCGCCCGGCCGCGCTTGCCGCGCCCGCGTGCGGCGCGCTAGAGTGCCGCCTTCCGAAGACCTTGCGGCATGCGCCGCCCAACGGAGAATCCGTCTTGATGAATCCGTCCCACGCCGCGGCGCACGACGCGCCGCATCCGGCCCGATGAGCGCGCCCGGCGGCCCGCTCGCGCGGCTCGAAGCACGCCTCACGCGCGAATGGCAGCGACGCGGCGCCCTCGCCTGGGCGCTCACGCCGTTCGCGTGCGTGTTCGGCCTGTGCGCGGCGCTGCGCCGCACGGCCTACGCGCAGGGCTGGAAGCAACCGGTCGACGTCGGCGTGCCCGTCGTCGTGGTCGGCAACGTGACCGTCGGCGGCACCGGCAAGACGCCGACCGTGATCGCGCTCGTCGACGCGTTGCGCGCGGCCGGGTTCACGCCGGGCATCGTGTCGCGCGGCTACGGCGCGAACGTGAAGGCCCCCACCGCGGTCACGCCCGCATCGCGCGCGAGCGCGGCCGGCGACGAGCCGCTGCTGATCGCGCGCCGCACCGGCGCGCCGGTGTGGGTGTGCCCCGACCGCGTCGCGGCCGCGCAGGCGCTGCGCGCCGCGCACCCGGACGTCGACGTGATCGTCAGCGACGACGGCCTCCAGCACTACCGTCTCGCCCGCACGGTCGAGCTCGTCGTGTTCGACCACCGGCTCGGCGGCAACGGCTTCCTGCTGCCGGCCGGGCCGCTGCGCGAGCCGCTGTCGCGCCACCGCGACGCGACGCTCGTCAACGATCCGTACAGCGGCGCGCTGCCGCCGTGGCCCGACACCTATGCGCTCGCGCTCACGCCGGGCGCCGCGTGGCACCTCGACCAGCCGGCGCTGCGCCGCCCGCTGTCGCAATTCGCGAACGAGCGCGTGCTCGCCGCGGCCGGCATCGGCGCGCCGGAACGCTTCTTCGCGACGCTGCGCGCTGCCGGCCTCGCACCGGCGACGCGCGCGCTGCCCGACCACTACGCGTTCGCCGACAATCCGTTCGTCGACGACGCGGTCGATGCGATCCTGATCACCGAGAAGGATGCAGTAAAATTGGGCGCTTCCTGGCGCGACGCTCGGCTGTGGGTCGTCCCCGTCGAAGCCGCGCTCGATCCTCGCCTCATTGCCCTCGTTGTGGAGAAACTCCGTGGACGCTCGCCTGCTTGAAATCCTTGTGTGCCCTATCTGCAAAGGCCCGCTCCACTATGACCGCGCCGCGCAGGAGCTGATCTGCAACGCGGACAAGCTCGCCTACCCGATCCGCGACGGCATCCCCGTGATGCTCGTCGACGAAGCACGCCAGACCGTCGAAGGCACGCCGGTCGACCCCGCCGGCCCGGCCGGCAGCTGACGCCGCAGCGCTGCACCGGCGCCCGGCCGCGGTTCGCCGCGGCCGCGTGCCGGCCCCTGCCCCGGGCGGCCCGCCTTCGACGCGCCGCCCGCCCCGCTCTTCTCACCGCCCAGCCCCGATGACTCATCCGCAGCCCTTCATCGCCGTCATTCCTGCCCGGCTCGCGTCGACGCGTCTGCCGAACAAGCCGCTCGCCGATCTCGGCGGCAAGCCGATGGTCGTCCGCGTCGCCGAGCGTGCGCGCGAAGCGGGCGCGCAGCAGGTGCTCGTCGCGTCCGACGCGCAGAGCGTGCTCGACGCGGCCCGCGACCATGGTTTCGAAGCGGTGCTGACACGTGCCGACCATCCGTCGGGCACCGACCGGCTCGCCGAAGTCGCCGCGACGTTCGGGTGGAGCGACGACACCGTCGTCGTCAACGTGCAGGGCGACGAACCGCTGATCGACCCGGCGCTCGTGCGCGACGTAGCGTCGCACCTCGCCGCGCATCCGGACTGCGCGATCGCGACCGCGGCGCACCCGATCCACGCCGCCGCCGACGTGTTCAACCCGAACATCGTCAAGGTCGCGCTCGACGCGCGCAACGTCGCGATGTACTTCTCGCGCGCGCCGATTCCGTGGAGCCGCGATGCGTACCAGCCGCACTGGCCCGACGTCGCGGCCATGCCGGCACCGGCCTTTCCGGTCCATCGTCACATCGGCCTCTACGCGTATCGCGCGCGTTTTCTGCGCACCTATCCGTCGCTTGCGCAGGCACCGATCGAGCAGGCCGAGCAGCTCGAACAGCTGCGCGCGATGTGGCACGGCGACCGCATCGCGGTGCTGATCACCGAACATGCGCCCGAAGCCGGCATCGACACGCCGGCCGATCTCGCACGCGTGCAGGCCCTTTTTCGGCCGGGTTCAAAATAACCCGTGGCATAATCAGGCGATTGTGCGAGCCGTCCGCGACCCGCGCGTCCTCGCTTGACCCCGCCACGGCCCGCCCCGGCAGCCGCGCGTCGCTTTTCGCCGACGCGCCGCATCAGACCGGTCCGCCGCGCGCAAGGCAAGCCCCGCGCACGCTGTCGCCGACGCTTTTACGTCTCGCCATACGAATCTACATACTGGAGATATCACCATGCGTTTGATCCTGTTGGGCGCGCCCGGCGCGGGAAAGGGCACCCAGGCAAACTTCATCAAGGAAAAGTTCGGCATCCCGCAAATCTCGACGGGCGACATGCTGCGCGCGGCCGTCAAGGCCGGCACGCCGCTCGGCATCGAGGCGAAGCGCTTCATGGACGAAGGCAAGCTCGTGACGGACGACCTGATCATCGGTCTCGTGAAGGAGCGCCTGAAGGAAGCCGATTGTGCGAACGGCTATCTGTTCGATGGCTTCCCGCGCACGATCGCGCAGGCTGACGCGATGAAGGACGCCGGCGTCGCGATCGATTACGTGCTCGAAATCGACGTCCCGTTCTCGGAGATCGTCGAGCGCATGAGCGGCCGCCGCACGCACCCGGCGTCGGGCCGCACGTACCACGTCAAGTTCAACCCGCCGAAGGTCGAGGGCGTGGACGACGTGACGGGCGAACCGCTGATCCAGCGCGACGACGACAAGGAAGAAACCGTCAAGAAGCGTCTGGAAGTGTACGAAGCGCAGACCAAGCCGCTCATCAAGTACTACGGCGACTGGGCGCAGCGCGGCGAGGAAAACGGCCTGAAGGCCCCGCAGTATCGCAAGATCTCGGGCCTCGGCAGCGTCGACGAAATCCGCGAGCGTGCGTTCGACGCACTGAAGTAAGCACAGCGTCGTGCACCGCAAGCCGCCCTTCCGGGCGGCTTTTTTTTCGTCTGCTGCCGCCGTTTCGTCTGACCTGGGTTCGCACGACCGTGCCGCACTGGTCGGCGCGCGACGGCGCCCCGTACAATCGATCGAACGCGTGCGACGTGTGGACCGGCGCACCGGCCTTTCCTCCGATCGACCGGCATCGGACCCAAAACCAAGGAGACAGTGATGGAGATTCGCGGCAACGTCTTTCTGATCACGGGCGGCGCATCGGGCCTCGGCGCCGGAACGGCCCGCATGCTCGCGCAGGCCGGCGGCAAGGTCGTGCTCGCCGACCTGAACGAGGCGGCCGGCACGGCGCTCGCGACCGAGCTGGGCGGCCTGTTCGTGCGCTGCGACGTGTCGAGCGAGGCCGATGCGCAGGCGGCTGTCGACGCCGCGACGCGCGCGGGCACGCTGCGCGGCCTCGTGAACTGCGCGGGCATCGCGCCCGCCGCGAAAACCGTCGGCAAGGACGGCGCGCATCCGCTCGACGTATTCGCGAAAACGATCAACGTGAACCTGGTCGGCACCTTCAACATGATCCGGCTCGCGGCCGCTGCGATGGCTGCGACCGCGCCGAACGACGGCGGCGAGCGCGGCGTGATCGTCAGCACCGCGTCGGTCGCGGCCTACGACGGACAGATCGGCCAGGCCGCGTACGCGGCGTCGAAGGCCGGCGTCGCGGGCATGACGTTGCCGATCGCACGCGACCTGTCGCGCAGCGGCATCCGCATGATGACGATCGCGCCCGGGCTGTTCGAGACGCCGATGCTGCTTGGCATGCCGAAGGACGTGCAGGACGCGCTCGGCGCGATGGTGCCGTTCCCGCCGCGGCTCGGCAAACCGGACGAATACGCGATGCTGGTGCGCCAGATCGTCGAAAACCCGATGCTCAACGGCGAAGTGATCCGCCTCGACGGCGCGATCCGGATGCAGCCGAAGTAAGGGCCACGCAATTGCAAATGAAAAACGCCCGCGATGCGGGCGTTTTCACGTTCGGCGTTTCGGCGCTACCGCGACGGCTCAGTCCTCGTCGTCGCGCTGCATCCGCTGCCGCAACTCGGTCACCTGCGATTCGACGACGGTCGCGTCGTCCGCATCGGGCCGCTCGCCGAGATACTGCTCGAGATCCTCGAGCGCCGGGCGCAGATAGTCGAGCCGCGCATAGGCGAAGCCGCGGTCGCGCACCTCGTCGAGCTGTTCCGGCAGCAGGATCACGAGCCGCTGCTGCACGGCAAGCAGCCGCTGCCAGCGTTCCGTCTGCAGGTAGATCGTCTTCAGGTTGCGCAGCATCCGCGCGATGATCTCGCGGCTCGTGGCCGGCTGCAGCAGCGCGCGCAACGCGCTGTCGACCGCGCCCGCCGCACGCGCGACGTACGGCTCGAGCATCTCGACCATCTCGGCTTCGGACAGCGAATGACCGTTGGTCGGATCGATGATCAGGTCGCCGTCCGGCAGCGTCACGCGCAGCAGGAAGTGGCCGGGAAACGACACGCCGCGCGCCGGCACGCCGATCTGCTCGGCGAGCTCCAGGTACAGCACCGACAGCGAGATTGGAATCCCGCGCCGCCGCTTCAGCACCGCGTTCAGGTGGCTGTTATCGGGGTCGTAGTAATCGTTGTGATTGCACGCGAAGCCGAGTTCGCGGAAGAAGAACTCGTTCAGTGCGGCGACGCGGTCCTTCAGGTCCGCATCGTCGGCGAGCCGGCGGCGCAGCCGCGCGGCCAGCATGTCGATTTCGGCCAGCGTGCCCTGCAGGTCGAGGTCGGGATACGCGTCCTGTGCGAGCGACAGCGCGGTTTCCGTGACGGGCAGACTGTCGTCGTCCGCCACGAGCGTGCTGAAGTAGTCGAGGACGCGGGTCATTGCGGTCGTCACTTGGCGCGCCTTCTGAAGTAAGCGTATTTGAAGCCCATCACCCACAACATACCGAAATATAGTGCAGCGAACAGCACCAGGCACGCCGCCATCAGCGCGATGCGATCGAGCGGCTGCGCGCGCATGCCGGTCCAGTCGAAGCTGATCGCGCACCAGTGCATCAGGCCCGCGAGCACGAGCGCCGCGCCGATCAGTTGCATGAAGAAGCGCAGCCAGCCCGGCGACGGCTGGTAGATGCCGCGCTTGCGCAGCCCGAGGAACAGCAGCAGCGAGTTCAGGCATGCGCCGACGCCGATGCTCAGCGTGAGGCCCGCATGGCCGATCAGCGGCACGAACACGTAGTTCGAGATCTGCGTGACGATCAGCACGCCGATCGCGATCTTCACGGGCG
Organism: Burkholderia sp. RF4-BP95; assembly: GCF_001521985.1. Taxonomy (NCBI): domain Bacteria; kingdom Pseudomonadati; phylum Pseudomonadota; class Betaproteobacteria; order Burkholderiales; family Burkholderiaceae; genus Burkholderia; species Burkholderia sp. RF4-BP95. The sequence continues at coordinate 20,020 of NZ_LOSX01000027.1, forward strand.
TCTTGATGTCCTGCTTCGCGTAGAAGCCCGGCGCGAGAATCTTGATCAGGATGATGCCGACGAGGCCGATCCCGTAGGTCGCGAGTGCGCGTGCGACCATCGTGACCGTATGCGCGTCGAACTTGCCGTAGTTGAACAGCGTCGCGGTGAGCGGCGTCGCGAAGAAGAACAGCGCGAGCGCGCTCGGCGCCGCGAGCAGGAACGTGACGCGCAGCCCCCAGTCGAGCAGTGCCGAATACTCGTGCGAATCGGCGTCGACGTGCGCCTTCGACAGGCTCGGCAGCAGGATCGTGCCGAGCGCGACGCCGAGCAGCGCGGTCGGAAATTCCATCAGGCGGTCGGCGTAGTTGATCCACGACACGGCGCCCTGCCCGAGCCGCGACGCGATGTTGGTGTTGATGATCAGCGACAGTTGCGCGACCGACACCGCGAACGTCGCGGGCACCATCTTCGCGAGCACGCGCTTCACGCCGGGATGACGCAGCGCGCGCACCGGGTTGAGGCCGATCAGCGGCACCATGTCGATCTTCTTCAGCCCCGGCAGCTGCACGATGAACTGCAGCACGCCACCGACGATGACGGCCCATGCGAGCGCGTAGACCGGCACCTTCAGGTGCGGCGCGACGAACACGGCCGCGGCGATGAACGCGACGTTGAGCAGCACCGGCGCGAACGCCGGCAGCGAGAAGCTTTTGTAGGTATTCAGCACGCCGGACGCGAGCGTCGTCAGCGAGATGAACACGATGTACGGGAACATGATCCGCGTCATCGTGACCGCGAGCGGGAACGCCTGCCCGTCGGTATGCAGGCCGGACGCGACCGCGAACACGACCCACGACGCGCCGGCGATCCCGAGGACCGACAGTACGGCGAGCGCCCAGGCGAGCACGGTCGACATCGCGTCGACCAGCGCCTTGGTCGCATCGTGTCCCTGCTGGTTCTTGAACTCGGCCAGGATCGGCACGAACGCCTGCGAGAACGCGCCTTCGGCGGACAGGCGGCGCAGCAGGTTCGGGATGCGGAAAGCGACGTAGAACGCGTCGGTGTATTGACTGGCGCCGAACGCACGGGCGATCAGCGTCTCGCGGGCCAGTCCGGTCACGCGCGACAGCAGCGTGAAGCCGCTGACCGTCAGCAGGGCTCGGAATAGATTCATGGGGCGCTTATTATACGGACGTTGCGTGTCCCGGCACGGACGGATGCCGAAAAGGGCCCATGTCGCCGGCGCCCCCGTCCGGCCGACGTCACGTTGACCTTGCCACGCGCTTGATTTTGTTGCTATAATCGCCGGTTTCTGAGCCTGTTACATGCACGGCGCCTGTCGTTTTCATGTCTCGGCCTCGGTTAAAATCACCGTTTTTTATGCGCCCCTGGGCAATCGTTCTCAGGGGACGGATCGAAAAGCAGCGCTTGGCCGTCAGGCTCCAAGCTCTGGAAACAGGACAGGATAAGGAACCGTCATGGCTAACTCCGCACAAGCACGCAAGCGCGCCCGCCAAGCCGCGAAGGCAAATTCGCACAACTCGGCGCTGCGCTCGAAATTCCGTACCGCGATCAAGTCGGTTCGCAAGGCTGTTGAAGCCGGCGACCAGGCAAAGGCTGCCGAGCTGTTCAAGGCTGCCGTGAAGACGATCGACACGATCGCCGACAAGAAGATCGTTCACAAGAACAAGGCCGCTCGCAGCAAGAGCCGCCTCGCCGCAGCCGTCAAGGGTCTGCAGGCAGCAGCGTAAATCCGGTGCGCCCGCTCTCGCGGGCGTTCCTGTTTCCTGCGATCGCAAAAAAGCCCGCCTAGGCGGGCTTTTTGTCGTGCGTCGCCTGCGCATCGCGCCGGGCGACCATCAAATGCGGGCGCGGGATGCTCCCCTCGCCCGCCCAACTCACTTCTTCTCGTTGTAGTCCGGCAACTCGCACGCCTCGGTGACGACGAGGTTGTTGTCCTTCGCGAAGTTCAGCACGAAATCGAACGCCATTGGCTCGATGTCGCGCAGCCGGGAATCGAGGATCACGCATTTCAGGTCGCCGAGCATCGTCGGGCGCACGTACAGCGAATATTTCAGGCGCGCGTTCGGCCCGCTCGCACCCGGCCCGAAACAGGCCATCACGCCAGCCAGACGCTCCGACCAGTCGCTCGGGCGAAACTTTTTCCCGTCTTTCGTGATGCCCTGGATGAAGAATTCGGTCGGAGGGGTTTCAGCCATGTGGTTACCCAAGTGACGGCCCGGCGATGTCCAGGCGACGGCGCCTGGATACGCGAACACAAAGCTGGAGTGGACGGCGACACATGCGCTCCGATATCCCGAAAACAGGACGTCGCTGCGTGCCGCCGGCGCGCCGCACCGGATTTGTGCAGCGCATGGCTTGTGTCCGGCAGAGCGCGAAGAGCCTTGCCTGCCGGGCTGGAGAAAACTTTTGGATTATACCGCAGCGCGACATCGCGCGTCGTCTCGCGGCCCCTCTTCCGGCATCCTCCCGTGCGCGCGACGATCCCGCCCCGGTTTTCGGCGCGGCTCGTCAAAGCACAGAAAATCCTTTATGCTGCTTTGAGTTATCCACACCCGACGGCGGCGCCGTCCGGCCCCGCTGCCGGTTCAGACCCGCCGTATTTCGTTTCATGACCGCCAAAACCATTCGTCACTACCTGCAGTTCAAGGATTTCTCGCTGGAAGACTACGAGTACGTGCTCGAACGCACGGGTATCCTGAAGCGCAAGTTCAAGAACTACGAGACCTATCACCCGCTGCACGACCGCACGCTCGCGATGATCTTCGAGAAGAGCTCGACGCGCACGCGCCTGTCGTTCGAAGCCGGCATCTTCCAGCTCGGCGGCCACGCGGTGTTCATGAGCACGCGCGACACGCAGCTCGGCCGCGGCGAGCCGGTCGAGGATTCCGCGCAGGTCATCTCGCGGATGGTCGACATCATCATGATCCGCACGTTCGAGCAGGACGTGATCACGCGCTTCGCGGAAAACTCCCGCGTGCCGGTGATCAACGGCCTGACCAACGAATACCACCCGTGCCAGGTGCTCGCCGACATCTTCACGTACTACGAGCACCGAGGCCCGATCGCCGGCAAGACGGTCGCTTGGGTCGGCGATGCGAACAACATGCTGTACACGTGGATCGAAGCCGCGCAGATCCTCGGCTTCAAGCTGCGCCTGTCGACGCCGCCGGGCTATGCGCTCGACATGAAGCTCGTGTCGCCGGACAGCGCGCCGTTCTACGAGGTGTTCGACGATCCGAACGAAGCGTGCAAGGGCGCCGATCTCGTGACGACCGACGTGTGGACGAGCATGGGCTTCGAAGCCGAGAACGAAGCGCGCAAGCAGGCATTTGCCGACTGGTGCGTCGACGAGGAAATGATGGGCCACGCGAACGCGGACGCGCTCTTCATGCACTGCCTGCCCGCGCACCGCGGCGAGGAAGTGACGGCCGGCGTGATCGACGGCCCGCAGAGCGTCGTGTGGGACGAGGCGGAAAACCGCCTGCACGTGCAGAAGGCGCTGATGGAGTTCCTGCTGCTCGGCCGCCTCAAGCACTGATCGCAGCACCCGCGCGCCGCCGGCATCGGGCGGCATGCGAAAAAAAGCGCCGATCGTCGATCGGCGCTTTTTGTTTGTACGCGGCGAGAGCGAATGAAATGCGCGGTACGAAGCGCCGCGTTACAGGCACACCGGCTCGGGTTCGAGCTCGACGCCGAACCGCTCGCGCACGTCGTCCTGGATCGCGCGCGCCAGCGCGAGGACCTCGGCGCCCGTCGCGCCGCCGCGATTCACCAGCACGAGCGCCTGCCGGTCGTGCACGGCCGCCGCGCCGAGCGCGCGCCCCTTCCAGCCGCAGCGGTCGATCAGCCAGCCGGCCGCGAGCTTCACCTGCCCGTCCGGCTGCGGATACGACACCACTTCGGGCACGCGCGCGCGCAGCGCGTCGAACTGCGCGGCGTCGATCACCGGATTCTTGAAGAAGCTGCCCGCGTTGCCGAGCACGAGCGGATCGGGCAGCTTCGCGCGGCGGATCGCGACGACCGCGTCGAACACGTCGCGCGGCGTTGCCGCGTCCGGCGCGATGCCGCGCGCGTCGAGCTCGCGCGTGACATCGGCGTAGCCGAGCCGCGGCGTCCAGCGCTTGGGCAGCCGGAACGTCACCGCCACGATTGCGAAGCGGCCGCGCCCTTCCCGCTTGAAGAAGCTGTCGCGATAGCCGAACGCGCAGCGCGCGGCGTCGAAGCGCTCGCTGCGCCCCGTCGCGAGCTCGACGGCGACCAGCGAGTCGAAATACGTCTTCATCTCGAGGCCGTACGCGCCGATGTTCTGGATCGGCGCGGCGCCGACGGTGCCCGGAATCAGCGCAAGGTTCTCGAGGCCAGGCATCCCGTGCTCGAGCGTCCACGCGACGAACGCGTGCCAGATCTCGCCGCCGCCGGCCTCGACGTACCATGCGTCGTCGTCCTCGCGCACGACGCGGCGGCCGGCGATCTCGTCGAGCAGCACGACGCCGTCGAAATCGCGCGTGAACACGACGTTGCTGCCGCCGCCGAGCACGAGCTGCGGCAGTGACGCGACGCGCGGGTCGCGGTGCAGCGCCTCGAACTGCGCCGCCTGCGTGATGCGCGCGGCAAAGCGCGCCTTCGCGGCGATGCCGAACGTATTGTGCGCGGCAAGCGGATGGTCGGGGAGCAGCGACAGGGCGGAATCGTCAGGAGGCATCGGCATTCGCGGTCACGTCCGCCGGGCGGGCTCACGGCCGGCCTTGGGCAAACGGAGGGGCATCGGTAAAATGGCAAACAGTCCGCAATTATAGCGAGTGCCCGCGCGCGAGCCGGGCGCCCGCATCTCAAGGGAGAATGCCATGCCATCGTTCGACGTCGTTTCCGAAGCGAACATGATCGAAGTGAAGAACGCCATCGAGCAGTCGAACAAGGAAATTTCGACGCGCTTCGACTTCAAGGGCTCCGACGCGCGCGTCGAGCAGAAGGAGCGCGAGCTGACGCTGTTCGCCGACGACGATTTCAAGCTCGGCCAGGTCAAGGACGTGCTGATCAACAAGCTCGCGAAGCGCAACGTCGACGTGCGCTTCCTCGACTACGGCAAGGTCGAGAAGATCGGCGGCGACAAGGTCAAGCAGATCGTCACCGTGAAGAAGGGCGTGACGGGCGACCTCGCGAAGAAGATCGTCAGGCTCGTGAAAGACAGCAAGATCAAGGTGCAGGCGAGCATCCAGGGCGACGCGGTGCGCGTGGCCGGCACGAAGCGCGACGACCTGCAGAGCGTGATCGCGATGCTGCGCAAGGACGTGACCGACACCCCGCTCGACTTCAACAACTTCCGCGACTGATCGACGCCGTCGACCGGTCATGCCGCGCCGCCGGGCCCCGCACGCGGGGCGCCCCGGCGGGCGGCGGCAGTCATCCCCCTCCTCAGACCTTCCCGCCGTCCTGCGCGCCGCCGTCGGACGCAGCTTTCTTCTTGTCGCCGATCCGGCTTTCCTGCCCCGCCAGCAGCTTCGAGATGTTGCCGCGGTGGCGCCACACGAGCAGCACGCTCATCGCGAGCACGGCCCACGCGACCGGGTTGTGGCCGGTGCCGAACAGGAACACGTCGAACACCGGTGCGAACACGGCCGCCACCAGCGCCGCGAGCGACGAATAGCGGAAGAAGAACGCGACGATCAACCAGGTCAGCGCGGTCGCCAGGCCGAGCACCGGATGCACGGCGAGCAGCACGCCGGCCGCGGTCGCGACGCCCTTGCCGCCCTGGAAGCGGAAGAACACCGGATACAGGTGGCCGATGAAGACGGCGATCGCGACCCACGCGACGGCGACGTCGGACAGCCCGAAGTGCCGCGCGAGCCAGACGGCGAGCCAGCCCTTGAACGCATCGCCGACGAGCGTCAGGATCGCGGCCTTCTTGTTGCCGCTGCGCAGCACATTGGTCGCGCCGGGATTCTTCGACCCGTACGAACGGGGATCGGCCAGGCCCATCGCGGCGCTGACGACGACGGCGAACGACACCGAACCGATCAGGTAGGCAACAAGTGCGGCGAGCAGGATCTGCATGCGGAGAACTCTTCTTTCAACGTATCGGTGAAGGGGCGGCCGGGCACGGCATGCCGGCCGGTTGCGGCGGGCGCCGTCGCGGCGAACCGCCGGCGGGCCGTGGCGGCCGGCCGTGCGGGCCGACCGGCCGAAACGGCGCTCATTCTACCGAACGAGCACGGCCTGCCACGAAGGTGAAACCCTCAGTCGACGCTCGCGCACTGCACGGGCGTCGCGCCGAGCAGCGTCGTGAGCACCGTCGGCGCGAGGCTGACGAGATAGCCGCGGCGGCCGCCGTTCAGGTAGATCGTCGGCAATTCGAGGATGGTCGACTCGACGTACACGGGCATCGTCTTGCGCGTGCCGAACGGCGACGTGCCGCCGACCAGATAGCCGGAATGGCGGTTCGCGACGTCGGGCTTGCACGGCTCGACACGCTTCGCGCCGATCTGCCGCGCGAGGTTCTTGGTCGACACCGTGCGGTCGCCGTGCATCAGCACGATCAGCGGCTTCGCGTGCTCGTCCTCCATCACGAGCGTCTTCACGACGCTGTGTTCGTCGACGCCGAGCTGGCGCGCCGACTCGCCGGTGCCGCCGTGCTCGACGTAATCGTACGGATGCTCGCCGAAGGCGACGCCGTGGCGCCGCAGCAGCTGGGTTGCGGGTGTCTCGGACACGTGTCTGGATTTGCTCATCGCGGCATTTTAATGGCGAACGACCGCCGGGCGGGCGTCGACACACGACCGCACCGTCCCGTGTTCGGGGCGGCATGCCGCGCACCGGCGGTATACTCGCGGCCCTTTTGCACCGGTGTCCCGGGCGAGCACCCGTCGCCGCGGCGCGCCCGTCCATCATCATTGCGCACATCGCGAAGTGCTATTGCCCGATTGGCCGATTGTGGCGCGCCCGCCGTCATGGCACGATCGTTCGCAAAACTTGCCGCGCCGCCGCCCGGCCCTTCTTCTGGAGACGCCATGTCCTCGCCTGTCCGTTCATCCGCGCCGCTCGACGTCCCGGCGCTGCTCGCCGCCTTGCCCGAGCGCATCGCCGACGTGCCCGCCCGCTGGGCCGCGCAAGCGCCCGCGCATCCGGCACTGATCGAGGATGCGCGCCGCCTGTCGTACGGCGAGCTGTCGCGAGCGGTCGATGCGGCTGCCGAGCGGCTCGCGCGCCTCGGCGTGCACGGCGGCGATCGCGTGATGATCGTCGCGGAAAACAGCATCGCGCAGATCGTGCTGTTATTCGCGGCGGCGCGCGTCGACGCATGGGCGCTCGTGTCGAACGCGCGGCTGTCGGCCGGCGAACTCGATGCGATCGCCGCGCATGCGCGGCCGAAGCTGATCGCGTTCGCGACGGAGGCATCGCCCGATGCGCGCGCGCACGCGGCGCGCCACGACGCGACGCCGGCCGACGCGCTGCCGGTCGACATCGGCGCGTGGTCGTACCGCGTCGACCCGAGCGCGCCCGACGAACCGGTGGCGGCCGATGGCGCCGCGCAATGCGCTGCGCTGATCTACACGACCGGCACGACGGGTTCGCCGAAAGGCGTGATGCTGTCGCACCGCAACCTGCTGTTCATCGCGGCGACGTCGAGCGCGCTGCGCCGCGTGTCGCCGGACGACCTCGTCTACACGGTGCTGCCCGTGTCGCACGTGTACGGGCTCGCATCGGTCTGCCTCGGCAGCCTGTACGCTGGCGCGACGCTGCGGCTCGCGCCGCGCTTCTCGCCGGAGGCCGTGCGCGTCGCGCTTGCCGATGAAGGCGTGACGATCTTCCAGGGCGTGCCCGCGATGCACGCGAAGCTGCTCGAGCACCTGCACACGCACGCGCACGCGTGGCGCGCGCCGCGGCTGCGTTTCGCGTATTCGGGCGGCTCGCCGCTCGACGCCGACCTGAAGGCGCGCGTCGAGCGCGTGTACGGCGTGCCGCTGCACAACGGCTACGGAATGACCGAGAGCAGCCCGACGATCACGCAGACGCCGCTCGACGCGCCGCGTGCCGACTGCTCGGTCGGCATGCCGATCCCGGGTGTCGAGATGCGGATCGTCGCGCCGGACGGCGCCGACGTGCCGCAGGGCGAAGTGGGTGAAATCCGCGTGCGCGGGCCGAACGTGATGCTCGGCTACTACCGCAACGCGGAGGCCACGCGCGCGGCCGTGTCGCCCGACGGCTGGCTGAGCACCGGCGATCTCGCGCGCCAGGAAGCCGACGGCTCGGTGACGATCGCGGGCCGCAGCAAGGAGCTGATCATCCGCTCGGGCTTCAACGTGTATCCGGTCGAAGTCGAACAGGTGCTGAACGCGCACCCGGACGTCGTGCAGGCGGCCGTCGTCGGACGCGCGGTCGAGGGCAACGAGGAAGTGCTCGCATTCGTCGAACTGGTGCCGGGCGCGACCGCGACCGAGGCCGCGCTGCAGGCGTGGTGCGCGGAACGGCTCGCGCCTTACAAGCGCCCCGCGCGCATCCGCGTGCTCGATGCGCTGCCGGCCGCATCGACGGGCAAGGTGCTGAAGCACAAGCTGCGCGAACTCGCGTGACGCGCGGGCGCGGGCTGCATCCCGCGTGTGGCCCGCGCTAGCCGCGCGGGTGGTGCTGCGCGTGCAGCGTCTTCAGCCGCTCGCGCGCGACGTGCGTGTAGATCTGCGTGGTCGAGATGTCGCTGTGGCCGAGCAGCAACTGCACGACGCGCAGGTCGGCGCCGTGGTTCAGCAGATGCGTCGCGAATGCGTGCCGCAGCGTATGCGGCGACAGATGCGCGCGCACGTCGGCCTGCTGCGCGTGGCGCTTGATGATGTTCCAGAACTGCTGGCGCGTCATCCCGTCGCCGCGTCCGGTCACGAACAGCGCGTCGGCTGCGCGCGCGCCGAGCAGCGCGGGCCGCGCGTCGCGCAGGTAGCGCTCGATCCAGCCGTGCGCGACTTCGCCGAACGGCACGAGCCGTTCCTTCGAGCCCTTGCCCATCACCCGCACAACGCCCTCGTTGAGCCCGACCTCGACGGTCTTCAGCGTGACGAGTTCGCTCACGCGCAGCCCGCTCGCGTACATCAGCTCCAGCATCGTGCGATCGCGCAGGCCGAGCGGCGTGCCGATGTCGGGCGCGCCGAGCAGCGCTTCGACCTGCGCCTCGGACAGCGTCGACGGAAACCGCGCGGCCTGTTTCGCCGACGTGATCCGCAGCGTCGGGTCCGCGCTCGCGCGATGCTCGCGTACGGCCCAGCCGTAATAGCGACGGAACACCGACAACCGCCGGTTCGACGACGTCGCCTTGCCGTCGCTGCGCGCGGCGATGTAGCCGGTCACCATCGCTTCGTCGACCGAGTCGAGCGACGCGTCGTGCGTCGCGGCCAGCCAGTGCGAAAACAGCATCAGATCGCGCCGGTACGCGTCGAGCGTGTTGCGCGCGAGCCCGTGTTCGAGCCACAGCGCGTCGCAGAACACGTCGATCGACGCGCGGCTCGCGAGCAGCGCGGGCGAGGCCGCGGCCTCGTCGCCATTGGCGACGGGGGCGGAGTCGGAATCGGGGGAAAGCAAGGGTTCACTCATCAGTACGGCACGCCTTCGTGCGCCAGCAGCCAGCGCTTCACTTTCTGGTAATAGCCATTGTCGTCGTGGTTCGCGAAGCCGCCGAGACCGCCTGCCGCCACGACGCGATGGCACGGAATCACGAGCGGGAAATAGTTCGCGCCGCACGCCTGGCCGACCGCGCGCGGCGCGCTGCCGATCCGCTTCGCGACCTGCCCGTAAGTCAGCACCGTGCCCGGCGGAATGTCGCTGATCACGTTCCACACGCGATGCTGGAAAGCACTGCCGACGTCGGCGAGCGGCAGGTCGAAACGCGCCGACGCGCGCTCGAAATAACGTTCGATCTGCTCGACCGCGCGCTGCGCGAGCGGCGAGTCCGGATTGACCGATTTGACCGACTCGGGCAGATAGACGATCTCGCGCACCACCGCGGCATCGGTGCGAATGCCGACCTTGCCGAACGGTGCGTCGATGACTGCGTTGAACATGAGCTTCTCCTCACCGGTGAAACGCGCGGCACCGCCGCGCGCCGACGACACTTTACGCCGCCTTCATGCGGCACGCAGGGCCCATTCGACATGCTCGCGCACGACCGGCGACGGATCGTCGGCCCGTGCACGCAACGCGGCGACGATCGCGTCGCGCGCATCGGGCGCGAGCCGGTCGGCCGGCGCGCGCAACGCATTGCCGAGCCCGACCGCGAGATTGCGCAGCCAGCTTTCGTATCCGATGCGCCGGATCGCGCTGCCCTGCATCCGCGTGTCGAACGCGTCGGCATCCCAGCCGAACAGCTCGACGAGCGTCGCGCGGTCGAGCCCGTGCCGCACGTCGAAATCGGCGACGGGCGCGGCCTGCGCGAACTTGTTCCACGGGCACACGAGCTGGCAGTCGTCGCAGCCGTATACGCGGTTGCCGATCATCGGCCGCAGCGGCTCCGGAATGCTGCCTTTCAGTTCGATCGTCAGGTAGGAAATGCAACGGCGCGCGTCGACGCGATACGGTTCGACGATCGCGCCGGTCGGGCACGCGCCGATGCAGCGCGTGCAACTGCCGCAATGCGCGCCGGGCGTCTCGGGCGCGACGTCGGGCGCGGTTTGCGCGTCGGTCGGCAACGGCACGTCGACGTAGATCTCGCCGAGGAAGAACAGCGAACCCGCGTCGCGCTGCAGCAACAACGTGTGCTTGCCGCGCCAGCCGACGCCGGCCTTCTGCGCGAGCTCGACCTCGAGCACCGGCGCCGAATCGGTGAACACGCGGTAGCCGAATGCGCCGATCTCGCGCTCGATGCGCTCCGCGAGCGTCTGAAGCCGGTTGCGCAGCACCTTGTGATAGTCGCGGCCGCGCGCGTAGATCGACACGACGGCCGCCTGCGGATCGTCGAGACGCGCGCGCTCGCGTGCGCGCCAGTCGTGCGGCACGAGCGCGCCGGATGACGCATCGGGGGTGTCGGCGGCGAGCGTTTCGGCCGGCAGATAGGCGAGTCGCGCCGAGATCACGCGTCGCGTACCGGCCACAAGTTCGGCCGGCCGCGCGCGTTTCATCCCGTGTTTCGCCATATAATCCATTTCGCCGTGGTACCCGGCTTCCAGCCAGGCGGCGAGGCCCGCTTCGGCATCCGAGAGATCGGTATCGCTGATGCCGATCGCCCCGAAACCCAATTCGCGCCCCCACGCCCTGATGCGCGCGGCGAGCGCTGTCAACGTCGCATCATCGAGCGCGCATGGCGTCGCGCCTTCGGCACGTGTCGAAGGTCTGTCGGATGCGGCGAGTTCCGGTAATCGGTTCATCGCACTATTTTACGAGAATGCCAGCCACGCCCCATACGCCTCATGCCGACACGCTGCCCGTCCCGCTCGCGGAGCGCGTGATCGCACTCGCCGACGAAGCGGCGACCGAGGCCTTCGGCACCCGCTTCGCGCACGCGCTCGACGCGGCACGCAGCGAACTCGCCCATGCACACGCGTTCGACGGGCTGCAGCTCCAACTGATCGGCGACCTCGGCGCGGGCAAAACGACCCTCGTGCGCGCGATCCTGCGCGGCCTCGGCCACCACGGGCGCGTGCGCAGCCCGACTTACACGCTCGTCGAACCATACGCATTCGCACGCGACGATGGGGAACTTGAGGTCTATCACTTCGATCTGTATCGATTCAACGATCCGGCCGAATGGTCCGACGCCGGCTTTCGCGAATATTTCAATTCCAGCGCGATCTGCCTCGTCGAATGGCCGCAACAGGCGGGCACCCTGCTCGGCGTGCCCGATCTGGTTTTCTCGCTCGACGTGGATGGCGACGGCCGCGCCCTCACCGTCCGGGCGTTCAGCGCTTCAGGAAAGGCATGTCTCGAAAGATGTTGATCAAACCGTTCCGCTCGATCGAATCGGCGGCCACCGCGACGCACAACTGGCGGCGCCGTCAGATCCTGCGCGCGGGCGCGTCGACGCTGGTGCTCGGTCTCGCCGCGCCGCGGCTCGCGCACGCATCGTCGGTGCTCGGCGTGCGCGTGTGGCCCGCGCGCGATTACACGCGCGTCACGATCGAATCCGACCAGCCGCTGCAGAATAGCCAACAGCTGTTGCAGGGTCCCGACCGGCTCGTCGTCGACCTGAACGGACTCGATCTCGACCAGGCGCTGCGCGACCTCGTGTCGAAGATCGCGCCGAACGATCCGCAGATCCAGTCGGTGCGCGTCGGCCAGTATCAACCGCACGTCGTGCGGATGGTGTTCGACCTGAAAGGCTCGGTGAAGCCGCAGGTGTTCACGCTGCCGCCGGTCGGCACCTACAAGTACCGGCTCGTGTTCGACCTGTATCCGGCCGTCGCGCCCGATCCGCTGACCGACCTGATCGCGCAGACGGAGCGCAAGGAGCAGGCGCTCAACGACAGCGCGCGCGCGCAGCAGGTGCAGCCGCCGACCACGCTCGCGGGCCCCGCCGCGCCGCCGCCCGCCGCGGGCGACAACAGCGACGCATTCTTCCAGCGCTTCGCGCAGAACACGCCGACCACCCCGCGCACGCCGCCGGCCGCCGCGACACCTTCCGCACCCGCGAAGCCGGCCGTCAAGCCGCCGCCCGTCATCGCACGCCGCGACGACAGCGAAGACGACGGCGACACCTACAAGTTCACCGCGCCGAAATCGGGCAAGGGCGGCACCGTGCGCCTGCTGACGGTCGCGATCGATCCGGGCCACGGCGGCGAGGATCCGGGCGCGATCGGCGGCGGCGGCACGTACGAGAAACACATCGCGCTCGACATCGCGAAGAAGCTGCGCGCGAAGATCGACGGCGCGCCGAACATGCGCGCGATGATGACGCGCGACGCGGATTTCTTCGTGCCGCTGAACGTGCGCGTACAGAAGGCGCGCCGCGTCGGCGCCGACCTGTTCGTGTCGATCCACGCCGATGCATTCACGACACCGTCCGCGCGCGGCTCGTCGGTGTTCGCGCTGTCCGATCACGGCGCGTCGAGCGCCGCGGCACGCTGGCTCGCGAACAAGGAGAACTCGTCCGACCTGATCGGCGGCATCAACATCAAGACACAGGACGCGGCAGTCAGCCGCGCGCTGTTCGACATGTCGACGACCGCGCAGATCCGCGATTCGCTGCGCTACGGCAACTACGTGCTGAAGGAAGTCGGCGGCATCAACAAGCTGCACAAGGGCTCGGTCGAGCAGGCCGGGTTCGCGGTGCTGAAGGCGCCCGACATTCCATCGATCCTCGTCGAGACCGCGTTCATCAGCAACCCTGACGAAGAACGCCGGCTCAACGACGACAGCTATCGCGACGAGATGGCCGACGCGATCTTCCGCGGCATCAAGCGTTACTTCGCCGCGAATCCGCCGCTCGCGAAGAACCGGATGGCCTGACCGGCCGCCCTTCCCCGCCGCCGGCACGCGCTGCGTGCCGGCGCGTCACGACGTCGCGAAGCGGCGCACCAGCTTTCCGCCGAACACATTCACCGCGAGCCCGCCCATCACGAGCGCGGCGCCGATCAGCTGCGCGTCCGTCAGATGCTCGTCGAGCAGCAGCGCCGACGACGCCAGCCCGACGACTGGCACCAGCAGCGAGAACTGCGCGACCTGCGCGGCCGGATAGCGCGACATCAGGCGGCTCCACAGGCCGTAGCCGACGAGCGTCGCGACGAACGCGAGATAGACGACCGCGAAGATCGACGCGCCGTCGAGCCCGGCCAGCGCGGCACCGATCCGCTGCGGCCCCTCGAACCAGAGCGACAGCAGGAAGAACGGCACGGGCGGCACGAGGCTCGCCCACACGACGAGCGACACCAGATTGGCCTTGCCGACCTTCTTCGTGACGATATTGCCGAACGCCCACATCGCGGCCGAGCAGATGGTCAGCAGGAAGCCCGCGAGCGTCATCGCGCGGCCGCCCTGCGCCGCGATCACCACGAGCCCGCCCGCGGCGATCGCGAGCCCGATCAGGTTCTGCACGCGCAGCCGCTCGCCCAGAAACACCATCGCGAACACGAGCGTGAAAAATGCCTGCGACTGCAGCACGAGCGACGCGAGGCCGGCCGGCATGCCGACATACATGCCGGTGAACAGGAACGCGAACTGGCCGAGCTGGATCGTCGCGCCGTACAGGATCAGCATCCGCCACGGAATCTGCGGCCGGCGCACGAAGAACACCGCGGGCACCGCCGCGAGCGTGAAGCGCAGCGCGCCGAGCAGCATCGGCGGCATGCCGTGCAGGCCGACCTTGATCACGACGAAGTTCACGCCCCACGCCAGGATCACGACCAGCGCGAGCAGCAAGTCCTTCGGGGCCATCATCGGCGTCTCCTCAATTGTCAGATGGTTTCCTGAAGCCGCTCAGTCTACCCAATTTCGCCGTGCGGCCCGATACCCGCGCGGCGTGCATGGAATCGGCGACGGGCAACGGACATGGCGGCCGCACGACGCGTGCCCGCACGTCCGCATCGCGGGGGAAACATTGCGCCCGCGCCCCGTCACGCACGTCGCCACCGCGCCGCCAGTACAATGACCGGCATTCCAGCCGTTGCCCACGAGGCCCGCCATGACCGATTCGATCAAAGCCCTGCTCAAGCCGCATGTTCGCGACATCGGCAACCTGCAGGTGCGCCGCACGCTGCCCGCGCTCGCCGCGCGCCTCGTCGGTCCGTTCATCTTCTTCGATCACATGGGGCCCGCGACGCTGCCGGCCGGCACCGGGCTCGACGTGCGCCCGCACCCGCACATCGGACTCGCCACCGTCACCTATCTGTTCGACGGCGCGATCCTGCACCGCGACAGCCTCGGCTCGCTGCAGGAAATCGTGCCGGGCGACGTGAACTGGATGACGGCCGGTCGCGGCATCGTCCATTCGGAGCGCACGCCCGACGCGCAGCGCGCGAGCGGCCACACGGTGCACGGGATCCAGACCTGGGTCGCGCTGCCCGTCGCCCACGAGACCACCGAGCCGTCGTTCGAGCACCATGCGGCCGACACGCTGCCCAAGCGCGACGAGAACGGCGTGTCGCTGACGGTGATCGCCGGCGACGCGTTCGGCCTGCGCTCGCCCGTCACGACGTTCTCGCGCACGCTGTACGTGGCCGCCGAATTCGCGGCCGGTGGCCGCCTCGAACTCGACGCGTCGCACGAGGAGCGCGCGGTCTACGTGGTCGACGGCGACCTCTCGATCGACGGCACGCCGGTGCCGGCCGAACAGATGGCCGTGCTCGCGCCCGGCGCCACCGTCACGCTCGCGAGCGGCGGCGGCGCACGCGCGATGCTGCTGGGCGGCGCGAAGATCGACGGCGAGCGCTTCATCGAATGGAACTTCGTCGCCAGCAGCCGCGACGCGATCGAGCGCGCGAAACAGGCGTGGACGAACCAGGAAATGGGCAAGGTGCCCGGCGAAACCGAGTGGATTCCGCTGCCCGAATCGAAGCCGCGTTGAAAAAGGGGCACGCTGCCCCCATCCTGACGACATTCGAACGGAAGAGAACGACATGGACACCACGCTTGCCACTTTCGAGAAAGACGTCATCGAGGCGTCGCTGGACACGCCCGTGCTGGTCGACTTCTGGGCGCCGTGGTGCGGCCCCTGCAAGACGCTCGGTCCGCTGCTCGAAAAGCTCGAAGCCGACTACGAAGGCCGCTGGAAGCTCGTGAAGGTGAACGTCGACGAGAACCAGGAACTCGCCGCGCACTTCCAGACGCGCAGCATCCCGCACGTGATCGCGTTCGCCGACGGGCGTCCCGTCGACCAGTTCATCGGCGTGCTGCCGGAAGGCCAGTTGCGCGCATTCCTCGACCGGCTGCTGCCGGCGCCCGACGAAGCCGAGCGCCGCGCCGCGCAAGACGCGATCGCCGAATCGCGCTACGACGATGCGCTGACCCACCTCGAAGCGGCGCTCGCGCTGAACCCCGGCTTCGACGACGCACGGCTCGACCTGATCGAACTGCTGCTCGCGAACAACCAGGTGGGCGCCGCGCGCGCCGAGGCCGAGCGCCTGTCGCCGCAGACGATACAGAGCGGCGATCCGCGCTACCAGGCGATCAAGACCCGTTTCGATGCGCTCGACGCGACGGCCGACCTGCCGCCGACCGACGCGCTCGAAGCGCGCATCGCGGCGAATCCCGCCGATCTCGACGCACGCTTCGACCTCGCGCAGAGCCTGATCGCGCGACGCGCATACGAAGGCGCGCTCGAGCAGTTGCTGGAAATCGTGTTGCGCGACCGCGCGTATGGCGACGACCTCGGCCGCCGCACGATGATCTCGGTGTTCGAGCTGGCGGGCGATCGCCCCGAACTCGTCGCCGCATGGCGGCGCAAGCTGAGCATGGCGCTCAACTGACGAACGACCGGCCGGGCCGCGATGGCCTGGCCGAATCGCCTTGTCGCGGCACGGCAGGTCTGCCGCGCCGCGACATTCCTCTGCGTGTCGATCTGCTCGCCGATCAGCCCGCAGCGCGCGCCGCGATCGCCCGCAGCGCATGCGCGGCGGCCGCGAAGCCGAAGCTCGCGGTCACGCATACGCTCGAACCGAACCCCGCGCAGTTGAGCCCCGCGACATGCGCGGCGGCGGACGGCTCCGCGCCGTCCTCGATGTCGCACGCGGCCGCTTCCGGATAGATCAGCGGCTCGTCCGAATACACGGCGCTCACCTTGAAACGCGCCTTCGGTCCGCGCGGAAAGCCGTGCTGCTTGCGCAACTGCGCGCGCACCTTCGACAGCAGCGGATCCTGGATCGTCAGCGCGAGATCGTCGATGCGGATGCGCGTCGGGTCGAGCTGCCCGCCCGCGCCGCCGACCGTGACGAGCGGCTGCCCTTTTGCGACGCACCACGCGATCAGCGCGACCTTCGTGCGCACACTGTCGATCGCGTCGACCACGTAGTCGAAGCCGCCGCCGAGCAGCGCGTCGAAGTTGTCGGGTTCCGCGAAATCCTCGATCCGGTTCACACGGCACGCGGGATCGATCAGCGCGATCCGCTCGGCCATCGCGTCGACCTTCGGCTTGCCGTAATTGCCGTCGAGCGCATGGATCTGCCGGTTCGTATTGCTTTCCGCGACGTTGTCGAGGTCGATCAGCGTCAACGTGCCGATCGCGCTGCGCGCGAGCGCCTCGGCCGTCCACGACCCGACGCCGCCGATGCCGATCACGGCGACGTGCGCGCGTTCGAACGCGGCGAGCGCGGGGGCGCCGTACAAGCGCGCGATGCCGCCGAAGCGGCGCTCGCGATCCACGTCAAGCTGGATTGTCGGGCTCGGGGTAAGATCAGAGGAACTGTGCGGGGCAGTGTCGGCAGCGGACATGGCAGCAAGGAAAACGTAAGTCGTGCAGCCCTCTATTTTGCCTGAACTCCCCGCCGACACACGTCCCTGTGCACGCACGATTCTCGCGCGTTCGCTATACTGGCCCCAGATTGAAGCGTTTGCATAACATGACGACTCTCGCCGATCTCCGCATCAATTATTCGCGTGCTTCGCTCGACGAAGCCGATGCTGCCCCCAACCCCTTCGCCCAGTTCGATCGCTGGTTCAAGGAGGCGCTCGCCGCCAAGCTCCCCGAGCCCAACACGATGACGCTCGCCACCGTCGGCGACGACGGCCGGCCGTCGGCCCGAATCGTGCTCATCAAGGGTGTCGACGAACGCGGGTTCGTCTTCTTTACCAATTACGAAAGCCGCAAGGGCCGCGATCTCGCCGCCAATCCGCATGCGGCGCTGCTGTTCTACTGGATCGAGCTCGAGCGCCAGGTGCGCATCGAAGGCCGGATCGAGAAAACCAGCGCCGACGAAAGCGACCGCTATTTCGCGTCGCGCCCGCTCGGCTCGCGCATCGGCGCGTGGGCGTCCGAGCAGAGTGCCGTGATCGACAGCCGCGCGACGCTCGAAGCGCGCGAAAAGGCCGTGATCGAACGCTACGGCGAGAACCCGCCGCGCCCGCCGCACTGGGGCGGTTACCGCGTCGTGCCCGACGCGATCGAATTCTGGCAGGGCCGCCCGTCGCGGCTGCACGACCGCCTGCTCTATACGCGCGACGCCGCGGCAGGATCGGGCTGGACGATCTCGCGCCTGTCGCCGTAAGCGCGGCTGCCGCAGTGCCGGCGCGCGCCGGCCGTGTCTCGTGTTGCATCCGGGCGCCCACGTCGCAAGGCATGGGCGCCGGTCAAGATACTTGGCTGTATTCGATTCAACGAACAAACGGAGAATCCAAATGTTCTGGGAAAAGAAGCTGGCACAGTGGGCGGACGAAGTACGGGCGAAAGCGAACATACCGGCGCGACTGGTGCTGTGGAACGGCGATCAACTCGATTTCGGCACCTTCAGCGCGCCGCAGGTCACGCTGAAGGTCAACAGCGCGTCGGCGTTGCCGCTGCTGCTCGAACCGAGCCTCGACAATCTCGGCGAGGCGTACGTGAAGGGCAAGATCGACATCGAGGGCAGGCTGTCGGACATCATCAACATCAGCTACTCGCTCGCGCGCAGCACGGTCACCAGCGCAAGCAAGCTCGCGCGCGTGAAGCGCTACTTCAATCACACGAAAAACACCGACAGGAAGGCGATCCAGTATCACTACGACGTCTCGAACGCGTTCTACCAGCTGTGGCTGGACGAAAACATGGTGTATTCGTGCGCGTACTTCGAGAACGGCGACGAGGATCTTTCGACCGCCCAGATCAAGAAGATCGACCATATCCTGACCAAGATCCAGCTCGAGCCCGGCCAGCGCCTGCTCGACATCGGCTGCGGCTGGGGCGCGCTCGTGCTGCGCGCCGCGCAGAAGTTCGGCGCGACGTGCCTGGGCGTGACGCTGTCGCAGAACCAGTTCGATCTCGCGACCGCGCGCGTGAAAGCCGCCGGGCTCGAGGACAAGATCGAGATCCGTCTGCAGGACTACCGCGAGATCGAGGGACAGTTCGACCGCATCACGAGCGTCGGGATGTTCGAGCACGTCGGCCGCAAGAACCTGCCGCTCTATTTCTCGCGCGTGCACGATCTGCTCACCGACGACGGCATCGCGATGAACCACGGAATCACGTCGACCGACGCGGAAAGCGGCGAAACGGCGCTCGGCGGCGGCGAATTCATCGACCGCTACGTGTTCCCGGACGGCGAGCTGCCGCACATCAGCCTCGCGCTCGAAGCGGCGCAGCGCGGCGGGCTCGAGGCGATTGACGTCGAAAGCCTGCGGCGGCACTATGCGCGCACGCTCGAAATCTGGACCGAGAACTTCGAGGCGAAGGCGGAAGAGGCGCGCACGCTCGTCGACGACGAAAAATTCCGCATCTGGCGCGTGTATCTCGCCGGCTGCGCGTATGCGTTCGAGCACGACGACGTGTCGATCTTCCAGATCGTGTGCCGCAAGGCCGGACGCAGCGCGAAAACGCTGCCGTGGTCGCGCCGCTACATGTACGAACACACGCTGCCGCGCTAGGCGGCACTTCACGCTGGGCATGCATGGGTGACGGCAGGACGCGGCGCAGCACGCCGCCGCAACGACAGCAGCGCGACGAACCGGACGAGTCGCACGCCGACGGGCAGTTCGACCTGTTCGGCGCGTCGCCCGACGACGCGCGCGCGTCCGCGCCCGCGCACGACGACAAGCCCGCAGGCGCGGGCGATCGCGCGACGCCTGACGAACACGACACCGCGCGACCGGCAAAGTCGTCCGCACGCGCCGGCCGTGCATCGCCCCGCCTTCCCGCCGACCAGGAACCGGAACCGCCGCCCGCCTCCGGCATGCTGTGGGACGAACCGCCGCCGGCCACGCCGCCGAAGAAGGCCCGGCGTCGGCGCGGCGTGCCGCCCGCACCGGTTTCCGCGGAAGTCGCCGCCGCCGCGGCCGCGCTGCCGCCGAACGTGCGGCTCGGCACGTCGTCGTGGTATTTCCCCGGCTGGGACGGCATCGTCTACGACGGCGATTTCGCGCAGACGAAGCTGTCTCGCGAGGGGCTCGAGGCGTACGGCGCACATCCGCTGCTGAAGAGCGTGAGCCTCGACCGGTCGTTCTACGGGCCGCTGTCGGTGGCCGACTACCTGCGCTACGCGCAACAGGTGCCGGACGACTTCCGCTTCGTCGTGAAGGCGCCGGCGTCCGTCACCGATGCGGTCGTGCGCGGGCGGCGCGGCGAGCCGTCGGGCCCGAATCCGACCTTTCTCGACGCGCAGCTCGCCACTCGCGAATTCGTGCAGCCGTGCCTCGAAGGGCTCGGCAGGAAGGCCGGCGTGCTGGTGTTCCAGTTTTCTCCGATGCCCGATCAACTGCTCGCCGAACCGGCCGCGCTGATCGACCGGCTGTCGGCGTTCTTCGCGGCGCTGCCGACGCTGCCGCCGGACGCCGACGGCACGCGCTACGCGATCGAGATCCGCGACGCGAGCCTGCTCACGCCGCGCTTCATCCGCGCGCTCGCGGCGCTCGGCGTGCGCTACTGCGTCGGCCTGCATGCGCGGATGCCCGACCCGCTGCGCCAGGCGGCCGCGCTCGCGCTGCTCGACGGCGACGCGCCGGGCCCGCTGATCGTGCGCTGGAGCCTGCATGGCGGCTTCAAGTACGAACAGGCCAAAGCGAAATACGAGCCGTTCGACAAGCTCGTCGACGAGGATCCGGCCACACGCTCGGCGCTCGCCGAGCTGGCCGCGCGCTACGCGCTGGCCGGACAGCCCGTGATCATCACGATCAACAACAAGGCGGAAGGCTCTGCGCCGCTGTCGTGCCTCGCGCTCGCGCGCGAGATCGCCGCCGCGTGCGCGCACTGGCGCAGCGAGGCGGCGTAAGCATCGCGGGCGCGGGCGCCGTTTGCGCGCCGGCAAACCGATTACGCGCCGCGCAGCGACTTCAGCCGGTGCGAGAACTTCTGGCGGAATTTCGCGAGCTTCGGCCCGATCACGACCGAGCAGTAGCCCTGCCCCGGATTGCGCGCGTAATAGTTCTGGTGATAGTCCTCGGCCGGCCAGTAGTTGTCGTCGAGCGGCACGACCTGCGTGACGATCGGCTGCCCGAACACCTGCTCGCGCTCCAGTTCGCGGATCACGTCGAGCGCGACGTCGCGCTGCGCGTCCGAATGCGTGAACACGACCGAACGGTATTGCGTGCCGACGTCGTTGCCCTGGCGGTTCAACTGGGTCGGATCGTGCGTCGCGAAGAAGATCTCGAGGATCTCGCGATAACCGATGCGCGCCGGATCGAACG
The DNA here is from genome assembly GCF_001521985.1 of Burkholderia sp. RF4-BP95. Classification (NCBI taxonomy): domain Bacteria; kingdom Pseudomonadati; phylum Pseudomonadota; class Betaproteobacteria; order Burkholderiales; family Burkholderiaceae; genus Burkholderia; species Burkholderia sp. RF4-BP95. Next base: position 41,236 of record NZ_LOSX01000027.1, read on the forward strand.
TCACGTTCACGACCTCCGCGTGACCGGTATCGCCGTCGCATACGTCGCGATAGCCGGGATTGCGCGTATGGCCGCCTGCATAGCCCGACTGGACGGCCGTCACGCCGTCGACGTCGAGAAACACGGCCTCCGTGCACCAGAAGCACCCGCCGCCAACAGTCGCGGTTTCAAGCATCTCGTTCACCATGAAATCATTACCTCGTTGATGACGACGGCCGGCACGCGGGCGCGCGCCGGCATCGCCGGTCCTTATCTCCGCTGCCCGGCTGCGGCCCGGTTGCCCGGTGCGCAGCGGCAGCGTTCAAGTATCTCACTCGTGCGCGAATCCGGCAGAACCGCATGCGTGCCGCGCACCACCGGCCGCGCGTTTCTCGTCTACACTTAGGCACGCTTCGCCGTGACGGCACACCGTCCGGCTGCGCACAGCGTCCGATGCATGCCCGTCCTGATGCCAACATCATCCGCCGGAACATCGATATGCACGCCTCAGCAGAATTCGCCCGCATCGCGGGCCCGACCGCCGGCGCTTTCACCGCGCCCTCGCGCCGCCGTGCGCCCGTTGCGCTGCGTGCGCGGCGTTCCGGCGCACCGCCTTTCCCACCTTTCCCGACCTGATGTACCGCGCGGCGCGCCCTCCAATCGCGCGAGGCCGCCAGTGCGTTCCCGTCACGCAACCCGTTCGACCCGCACGTTCGCAGCGAACGTCCGTGCGCCCGTGATCCGATTCGACCGAAAGAGGCACTACGATGAGCATGCGGCCTGACCCGACATTTCACGCTTCGCCGGAACTTGCGATGCAGGCGCCGGCGGAGGAATTCGCCTATACGTTGTTGCTGAGCCCCGATTTTTCCAGACCCGACGCGCTCGCCGTGATCGACGTGAAACCCGGCTCGGCGACCTACGGCAAGATCGTGCACACGGTGACGATGCCGAACAGCGGCGACGAATTCCACCACTTCGGCTGGAATGCGTGTTCGTCGTCGCTGTCGCCGCTGACCGGCCACGCATTCCTCGAGCGCCGCTTCCTGATCATCCCGGGCCTGCGTTCGTCGCGGATCTACGTGATCGACACGAAGCCGCACCCGACGCAGGCGCGCATCCACAAGATCATCGAGCCCGACGAGGTGTTCGCGAAGACCGGCTATTCGCGGCCGCATACGGTTCATTGCGGCCCCGAAGGCATTTACGTGAGCACGCTCGGCGGTGCGGGCAAGGACGGCACCGACGGCGCGCCCGGCATCTTCATCATGGATTGCGAGACGTTCGACGTGCTCGGCCGCTGGGAGATCGACCGTGGCCCGCAGGACAAGCATTACGACTTCTGGTGGAACCTGCCGCGCGACTACATGGTGTCGAGCGAATGGGCGCTGCCGCCGCAATTCGAGAACGGCATCGTGCCGGAAGACCTGCTCGCGAACCGCTACGGCCACCGGCTGCATTTCTGGGACCTGCGCGCGCGGCGCAACGTGCAGACGATCGATCTCGGCGCGCATCACCAGATGGCGCTCGAGGTGCGGCCCGCGCACGATCCGGTACGCGAATACGGTTTCGTCGGCGTCGTGGTCGACACGACCACGCTCGAAGGATCGATCTGGACCTGGTGGCGCGAGGACGGCCAGTTTCATGTGAAGAAGACCGCGACGATTCCGCCCGAACCGGCCGCGGCCGACGAACTGCCGCCGCTGCTCAAGAGTTTCGGCGCGGTGCCGCCGCTCGTGACCGACATCGACCTGTCGCTCGACGACCGCTTCCTGTACGTGTCGTGCTGGGGCACCGGCGAGATGCGCCAGTACGACGTGTCGGATCCGCATCACCCGGTGCTCGCGGGGTCGGTGCGTATCGGCGGGATCGTGCGCCGCGCGCCGCACAAGAACGGCCGCGCGTTCGCCGGCGGCCCGCAGATGGTGGAAATCAGCCGCGACGGCCGCCGCGTGTACTGGACCAACTCGCTCTACTCGACGTGGGACGACCAGTTCTATCCGGACGGCGTGCCGGCCGCGCAGGTGCTCGCGCATGCGGGGCCGGACGGCGGGCTGACGCTCGCCGACGACTATTGGGTCGAGTTCCCCGACGGCTATCGCGCGCACCAGATCCGGCTCGAAGGCGGCGACTGCTCGACCGACTCGTTCTGCTATCCGTCGGTCAAGCGTTGAGCGCAGGCCTCTCCGCGCCGCTCGCGCTGTGGGCGGCCGTGCTCGCGAGCGGCGTCTATCACGGGCTCAATCCGGCGATGGGCTGGCCGCTCGCGGTGTCGAACGCGCTGATGACGCGCCGCGACGGCGCGCTCGTCGCCGCGCTCGGCTATCTCGCGCTCGGCCACGCGCTCGCGGTATTCATGGTGATGCTGCCGTTCGGGCTGCTTGCCGCGCTGCTTGCGTGGCAGTCGGCGATCCGAATCGGCGCGAGCGCGCTCGTGATCGGCTTCGGCGTGGTGCTGCTGATCCGGCGGCGGCATCCGCGTGCGCTCGCGCGGATTCCGCCCGCGCGGCTCGGCCTGTGGTCGTTCGCGGTTGCGCTCGCGCACGGCGCGGGGCTGATGCTGGTGCCGATTTACCTCGGACTCTGCGGGCTCGACCGGGACGCCGGCCATCGCGCGGCGGCCACGCTCGTCGATGCGCATCTCGGGATGGCGCTCGTCGTCGCGGCCGTGCACGCGGCCGCGATGATCGGCGCAGGCGGCGTGCTCGCGTGGCTCGTGTACCGCTATCTCGGGCTGAAGTTCGTCGCGCGGAGCTGGTTCAATCTCGATGCGGTGTGGGCGTCCAGCCTGATCCTGACGGGTGCGCTGTCGCTCGGGCTGGCGGCGACGGCCTAGCGCGCGGCTCGGGGAGCGGCCTCGTGTGACGCGCAATGAAAGGCGCGAAAACGACCGTTCCAGCACGGCGTCGGCGTCGCGCGACAGTGTTCGCTACCTCACGCTCGCCCCGCGATGCGCCGTCCGCACGGGTCCGGCGGTCGCGATTCCGCTAAAATCGGGCCATGCGCACCACTTCCCAACCGACCGCCCTGGCCTTGTCGCCTTTCGTCCGCCGCGCCCGTTGCATCCGCCGCGCGCCGCGCCCGTCCGTTTCGTTCCGGATGGCCGCCCGATGAACCACGCCACCCCGCCGGATTTCGACTCGGCCGCCTTTCGCCAAGCGCTCGGGCAGTTCGCGACCGGCGTCACGGTCATCACGACGCGTGCGCCGTCCGGGCAGCTGATCGGCATCACCGCGAGCTCGTTCAACTCGGTGTCGCTCGACCCGCCGCTCGTGCTGTGGAGCCTCGCGCACAAATCGGCGTCGACCCCGGTGTTCCGCAACAACAGCCATTACGTGGTGAACGTGCTCGCGGCGTCGCAGCTCGACCTGTGCAAGCGCTTCTCGACCTACAAGGGCGACCGCTTCGAAGGGATCGCGCACGCGGCCGGCAACTCGGGCATGCCGGTGCTCGACGGCGCGCTCGCGTGGTTCGAATGCCACAACCGCAGCCGCTACGACGAAGGCGACCACGTGATCTTCGTCGGCGAAGTGGAACGCTGCGGCGTGCGGGCCGCGTCGGATGCCGCGGCGCCGCTCGTGTTCCACGGCGGCGGCTTCCACGGCCTCACACCGCTTTGATCGCCCCCATGCGCGCCAGCCCGACCGGCGCGCCCGCTTCGTCCTTCAGCGTCTGCAGCACGATGTTCGAACGGATGTCCATCACGCCCGGCGCCTTGTAGAGCCGGTTCAGCACGAAATCCGAGTAGTGCTTGAGGTTGTGCGCGAGCACCCGCAGCAGGTAGTGGCTCTCGCCCGTCACGACGAACGCGCCGACCACCTCCGGCCATTCGCGCAGCGCTTCCGCGAAGCGCTCGTGCCATTGATTCTCTTCGTTGCGCATCGACACCTGCACGAACGCCTCGAGCTCGAAGCCGAGCTTCTCGCGGCTCAGGCACGCGCGATAGTGCTCGATCACGCCCTGCTCCTCGAGCAGGCGCATCCGGCGCAGACAGGCGGACGGCGAAAGCGAGATCCGTTCCGCCAGGTCGAGATTGCTGATTCTGCCCTCCTCCTGCAATACCGCCAGAATCCGGCAGTCGGTGGCATCGAGCGTGATCGCGTGCATTTTTGGTCCCCGTTTTCCCTCTGAGTCGAATTATCTGCCAATCGGGCGGATTGTCCATGTTTATTTCGCAAGCACTTTCTGCGAGCGTCCACCTATCATTCGAAGCATCGATTCACCGCTTCGTCATGCCATGGACACACTCTGGGACATCTCGCCGCCTGTCAGCCCCGCCACCCCCGTGTGGCCGGGCGACACGCCGGTTTCCATCGAACGCGTCTGGCGGATGGAGGCCGGCTCGCCGGTCAACGTCGCGCGCCTGACGCTGTCGCCACACACGGGCGCGCACTGCGACGCGCCGCTCCACTACGACGCCGACGGCGCACCGATCGGCGCGGTGCCGCTCGACACCTATCTCGGCCCATGCCGCGTGATCCACTGCATCGGCGCGTCGCCCGTCGTGCGCCCGGCCGACATCGACGCCGCGCTGGACGGCGTGCCGCCGCGCGTGCTGCTGCGCACCTATGCGCGCGCCAGCGTCGAGCAATGGGACAGCGGCTTCTGCGCGGTCGCGCCCGAAACCGTCGACCTGCTCGCCGCGCGCGGCGTGAAGCTGATCGGCATCGACACGCCGTCGCTCGACCCGCAGGAATCGAAGACCATGGATGCGCATCGCCGCGTGCGCGCGCACCGGATGGCGATCCTCGAAGGGATCGTGCTCGACGACGTGCCGCCCGACGACTACGAACTGATCGCGCTGCCGCTGAAGTTCGCGACGCTCGACGCGAGCCCCGTGCGCGCGGTGCTGCGCGCGCTGCCCGGCCGATCCTCCTGATTCACCGAACCACTGACCCGAGAACCACTGACCCGACATCATGATCAAGACCCGTGAAGACGCGCTCGCCCTCGACCGCGACGACCCGCTCGCCCCGCTGCGCGACCAGTTCGCGCTGCCCGACGGCGTGATCTATCTCGACGGCAACTCGCTCGGCGCGCAGCCGCGCGCGTCGGCCGCCCGCGCGCAACAGGTGATCGGCGCCGAATGGGGCGAAGGCCTGATCCGCAGCTGGAACACCGCCGGCTGGTTCGCGCTGCCGCGCCGCCTCGGCGACAAGCTCGCGACGCTGATCGGCGGCGCGCCCGGCGAGACCGTCGTGACCGACACCATCTCGATCAACCTGTTCAAGCTGCTGTCGGCGATGCTGCGCCACCAGGCCGAGCGCGCGCCGGAACGCCGCGTGATCGTGTCGGAGCGCTCGAACTTCCCGACCGACCTGTACATCGCGCAAGGGCTGATCGAACAGCTCGGCGGCGGCTATGAGCTGCGCCTGATCGACGATCCGGCGGACCTGCCCGACGCGCTCGGCGCGGACACGGCCGTCGCGATGATCACGCACGTGAACTACCGCACCGGCTACATGCACGACATGCCGGCCGTCACGCAGCTCGTGCACGACGCGGGCGCGCTGATGCTGTGGGATCTCGCGCATTCGGCCGGCGCGGTGCCGGTCGACCTGAACGGCGCGCGGGCGGACGGCGCGGTCGGCTGCACGTACAAGTATCTGAACGGCGGCCCCGGTTCGCCGGCGTTCGTGTGGGTGCCGCACCGTCATCACGCGCACTTCTCGCAGCCGCTGTCGGGCTGGTGGGGCCATCGCGCGCCGTTCGCGATGCAGCCGGACTTCGCGCCCGATCCGGGCATCGCGCGCTTCCTCTGCGGCACGCAGCCGATGGTGTCGATGTCGATGGTCGAATGCGGGCTCGACGTGTTCCTGCAGACCGACATGCACGCGATCCGCCGCAAGTCGCTCGCGCTGACCGATGCGTTCATCGCGCTCGTCGAGGCACGCTGCGCGGGCCTGTCGCTGAAGCTCGTCACGCCGCGCGCGCATCACCAGCGCGGCTCGCAGGCGAGCTTCGAGCATCCGCACGGCTACGAGGTGATGCAGGCGCTGATCGCACGCGGCGTGATCGGCGACTACCGCGAGCCGTATGTGCTGCGCTTCGGCTTCACGCCGCTCTATACGCGCTTCGTCGACGTGTGGGATGCCGTCGAGACGCTGCGCGACATCCTGGCCACCGATGCGTGGAAGGCACCCGAGTTCGCCGAGCGCGGCGCGGTGACCTGACCGGCTTTTTGCCCGGCGCGCGCCGCGGTGACATGCGGATTGCGCGCCGCGCCCCCGTCATTCAATTCTGGAGAGAGTCGTGAATTCTGGTCATATGCAGCCACCCGGCGACGACGCGCCGGCGGGCTGCCCGTTCTCGGGCGCACGCGCGGCCCAACCGGCACACGAAGCACCGCACGTGCCGGGCGATGCCTCGGGCGAAGCCGGCTGGCACAACGCGCAGCTCGATTTCTCGAAGTCGATGAGCTACGGCGACTACCTGTCGCTGAATTCGATCCTCGACGCGCAGCATCCGCTGTCGCCCGATCACAACGAGATGCTGTTCATCATCCAGCATCAGACGAGCGAGCTGTGGATGAAGCTCGCGCTGTTCGAATTGCGCGGCGCGCTCGACGCGGTGCGCGGCGACGCGCTGCCGCCCGCGTTCAAGATGCTCGCGCGCGTGTCGCGCATTCTCGAGCAGCTCGTGCAGGCGTGGAACGTGCTGTCGACGATGACGCCGTCCGAGTATTCGGCGATGCGCCCGTACCTCGGTCAGTCGTCGGGCTTCCAGTCGTATCAGTACCGGCAGCTCGAATTCCTGCTCGGCAACAAGAACGTGCAGATGCTGCAGCCGCATGCGCACCGGCCCGACATCCTCGAACAGGTGCGCGCGACGCTCGAGGCGCCGTCGTTCTATGACGAGGTCGTGCGCCTGCTCGCGCGGCGCGGTTTCCCGATCGCACCCGAGCGGCTCGAGCGCGACTGGACGCAGCCGATGCGGCACGACGAAACCGTCGAAGCCGCGTGGCTCGAGGTCTACCGCCACCCGCAGCAGCACTGGGAGCTCTACGAAATGGCCGAGGAGCTCGTCGATCTCGAGGACGCGTTCCGCCAGTGGCGCTTCCGTCACGTGACGACCGTCGAGCGCATCATCGGCTTCAAGCAGGGCACCGGCGGCACGAGCGGCGCGCCGTATCTGCGCAAGATGCTCGACGTCGTGCTGTTCCCCGAGCTCTGGCACGTGCGCACCACGCTGTAACGCGCTCCTGCATCATGCGCCCGCGCGTCACGACGACGTGCGGGCCAGTTCCTCCCCGTCGCGCGGCAACGCGCGTTCGCGCGTGAGCCGCGGAATGTGCCGCCGCATCGCGAGCAGCGCGACGCACACCACACTCATCGCCGCGGCCAGCATCGTCAGGTACGCCGTCGCGCCGCCCGCGGTGATCACCATCGCGCCCGCGAACGCGCTGAGGATCGCGCCGAGCCGGCCGAACGCGAGCGCGCTCGCGGTGCCGGTCGCGCGCACCGCCGTCGGATAGATGTAAGCGCACAACGCATACATCGTCGACTGCACCGCGTTGACGAACAACCCGTGCACGCCGAGCCCGACGATCAGCCAACCCGTGTGGCGTCCCGCGTCGACACCCATCAACCACACCGCGCTCGCCGCGCCGCCGATGCTGCACAGCGCGAGCGGCCAGCGCGAACCCGCATGCGCGATCGCCCACGCGCACAGCAGCGCGCCGATCACGCCGCCGAGGTTGTACGCGGTGAGCCCGGCGCCCGCGACCGACACGCTCAGCCCGCTCGCGGCGAGCATCGTCGGCAGCCAGCTGAACGCCGCATACACGGCGAGCAGGCACATGAAGAACGCGCACCACAGCGCGATCGTGTCGCGCGCCTGGCCGCCAGCGAACAGCGCGCCGAACCCGCCGCGTGCGCCGGGCGCGCGTGCATCGCGCAGATCGGTGAACGCGGTGCCGGGCGCGACCGGCCGCTGCATGCGCGCGAGCAACGCGCCGAGTTCCGGCCAGCGCGCGGGGCGGCGCGCCAGGAAGCGCGGCGACTCGGGCAACGCGCGCACGAGCACGAAGCCGAGCACGAGCGGCAGCGCGCCGCCGGCGAAGAACAGCCCGCGCCAGCCGTAGCGCGGCAGCACTTCGTGCGCGAACAGCCCGGCCAGCATGCCGCCGAGCGGCACGCAGACGATCGTCGCCGTCACCATCATCGTGCGGCGCCGCGCGGGCGTGTATTCGGCCGTCATCGTCGTGGCCGTCGGCAGCGCGCCACCGATCCCGAGCCCCGCGCAGAAGCGCAGCATCGCGATCGTCGCGACATCCGGCGCGAAGCCGATCGCGCAAGTCGCGATGCCGAACAGGAACACGCTGCCGATCACGGCCTGGCGGCGCCCGAAACGGTCCGCGACGATGCCCGCGCACGCGCTGCCGATGCCCATCCCGATCAGCCCGGCGGCCACCGCCGGCGCGAACGCGCCGCGCGTGATCCCCCATTCGCGGATCAGCACGGGAATCGCGAAACCGGTCAACTGCCCGTCGAAGCCGTCGAGCACGATCGCGAGCGCGGCGAGCAGCACCACGCAACGCTGCATCGTCGTGAACGGTCCGTCGTCGAGCGTCGCGCCGATGTCGACCGGGGGCGGCTGCAATCCGTCGCGCGTGCTCATGCGACCTCCCGTGCGCCACGCGTCGGCGGCAACGTGCGCGCACGGCGCGCGGCAAGACAACGGCATTCGATGACTTTCATGGCGTCTCCAGTTGCCCGGGCTGGCGCTTGCGCGTGCCCGGATCTCGTGTTGCACGGGCGGTCGGCATCCGTGCATCGGCGCCGGCCCCCGTCTCGTCCAATCCAATCCGATCCGGCGACACCGCCTGCATCCGGCGCGCCCGTATCGTCATGCGGCGCGAGCCCGCCGCCGGTGTGTTGCTCAGTCGCGCCGCGCGTCGATCAGCCTGACGAGCGCGAGCAGCGTATCGGTATGCGGCACCGCGATACCCGTCTCGCGCGCGGCCGCGACGACCTTGCCGCTGATCGCGTCGATCTCGGTGCGGCGGCCCGCGAGCACGTCCTGCAGCATCGACGGCCGATGGCCGCGATGCGCGTAAATCGCATGCTCGACGTTGCGCGCGATGCGTTCGCCGTCCACCGCGATGCCTTTCGCGCGCGCGACGGCGGCCGTCTCCGCCGCGATCGCCAGCGCGAGCCGTGGGCCGTCGGGTTCACGGCCGAGCTGGTCGACCGTGCAGCCCGTCGCCGCGCACAGCGTGTTGAGCGCCGCGTTGAACGCGACCTTTTCCCAGATCGCGGCCCACACGTCGGCATCGAGCGAACACGCGAGCCCGGCACGCGACAGCGCGTCGGCCACGGCCGCCGCGAACGGGCGCGCCGCGCCGTCGGCCGTCATCATGCGGATCGCGCCGGCACCGTGCGAGCGCACGTGCCCGGCGCCGGCGAAGTCGGCCGGCCACGTCGTGACGCCGACCAGAATCCGTTCGAGCGGCACGAACGCGTTCAGCGTCTCGACGTTGCCGAGGCCGTTCTGCAGCGTCAGCACGTACGTACGCGACGTCAGCAATGCGCGCACGCCGTCGAGCGCCGCACGCGTGTGCAGCGATTTCGTAAAAACGATCAGCAGATCGAACGGGTCGTCGGGCGACGCGCTTGCTTGCGCATTCGCCGTTTCCGGCCGGACGGCCTGCAGCGCGCGGATGCGGCGTTCGCCGCGATCGTCGTCGATGCGCAGCCCGTCGCGGCGGATCGCATCGAGATGCGCATCGTTCACGTCGATCAGCGTGACCGCCTCGCCGTGCTCGGCCAGCCGCGCGCCGAACAGCGAGCCCATCGCACCGGCGCCGAGAATCGCAATCTTCATCGTCGGCGGCCTCTCAGAATGGATACTGGCGCGGCGCGGTCTGCACCGTGATCCAGCGCAGGTCCGTGAACGCGGCGATGCCGGCCTTGCCGCCGAAGTGGCCGAAGCCGCTGTCCTTCACGCCGCCGAACGGCATTTGCGCCTCGTCGTGCACGGTCGGGCCGTTCACGTGGCAGATGCCCGATTCGATGCTCGCCGCGACTCGCATCGCGCGGGCGACGTCGCGGCTGAACACGGCCGACGCCAGCCCGAACGCGTTGTCGTTCGCGCAGCGGATCGCGGCCGCCTCGCCATCGACCCGCACGATGCCCTTCACCGGCCCGAACGATTCCTCCGCGTAGATCCGCATCGCGGGCGTCACGTGATCGAGCAGCGTCGCCGGGAACAGCGTGCTGTCCGACTTGCCGCCGCACAACAGCGTCGCGCCGTGCGCGAGCGCATCGTCGATCAGCGCGTTGCAGCGCTCGACGGCCTTCATGTCGATCAGCGAACCGAGCACGACCGGCCCTTGGCGCGGATCGCCGAGCGGCAGCGACGCGGCCTTGGCGGCAAGCTTCGCGACGAATGCATCGGCGATCGACGCGTCGACGACGATCCGCTCGGTCGACATGCAGATCTGCCCTGAATTCGCGAATGCGCCGAATGCGGCCGCGGCGACCGCCGCATCGAGATCCGCATCGTCGAGCACGACGAACGGCGCCTTGCCGCCGAGTTCGAGCACCGACGGCTTCAGATGACGCGCGCACGCTTCGGCGACGATGCGCCCGACGCGCGTCGAGCCGGTGAAATTCACGCGGCGCACGGCCGGATGGGCGATCAACGCGTCGACGACGGCGCCCGCATCCTCGGGCGCGTTCGTCACGAAGTTGACGACGCCCGGCGGCAGCCCGGCCTCCTGCAGCGCCTCGACGATCAGCCCGTGCGTGACGGGGCACAGCTCGGAGCCCTTCAGCACGACCGTGTTGCCGCAAGCGAGCGGCAGCGCGAGCGCACGCGTCGCGAGGATCACCGGTGCGTTCCACGGCGCGATGCCGAGCACCACGCCGGCCGGCTGCCGCACGCCCATCGCGAGCGAGCCGGGCACGTCGGACGGGATCAGCTCGCCGCCGACCTGCGTGGTCAGCGACGCGGCCTCGACGAGCCCGCTGGCGGCAAGGTGCACGTTGAAGCCTGCCCACAGCGCCGACGCGCCGGTTTCGGCCGCCATCGCGGCGACGAACTGCTCGTGCTTCGCTTCGAGCGCGGCGGCAGCCTTCAGCAGCAGCGCGCGGCGCGCGCCGGGGCCGAGCGCGGCCCATTCGGGAAACGCGCGAGCGGCCGCGTCGGCCGCCGCGCGCGCATCGTCGACCGTGCCCGCGGGCGCGGCCGACGCGACTTCGCCGTCGAGCGGGTTGCGGCGCACGAAGGTCGCGCCGCTGGACGAATGGCGGCGTTCGCCGCCGATCAGCATCGATACGGTTTGCATGGATTCTCCGGAACGACGCGCAACGCGCGTCAGGCAACCTCGACGTCGACGACGACGGGCGTATCGGCCCGCAGCGCATCGGTCAGCGTGTCGTGCAGGCGCGCGGCATCGGCGACGCGGATGCCGCGGCACCCCATCCCCTGCGCGAGCGCGACGAAATCCAGATCGGGCAGATCGGTGCCCTGCACCGGATCGTCGGGGCCGAAGCCGAACACGGGCGCGAAATCCTGCAGCGCCGCGTAGCGCCGATTGTTCAGGATCACGAACGTGATCGGCAGCTTCAACTGCGCGGCGCTCCACAATGCCTGGATCGAATAGAGACTCGACCCGTCGCCGATCAGCCCGATCACGCGCCGCCCCGGCCGCGCGAGCGCGACGCCGACCGCGGCCGGCATCCCGTAGCCGAGCCCGCCGCTGTCCATCGTGTAGAACGTGCCGCTGCGCGTGAACGGCAGGTGCGCCTGCATCACCGGCCGCGCGCTCGGCGCTTCCTCGACGACGATGTCGCGCGCGTCGCGCACGTCGGCGAGCGTCTGCAGCGCGAATGCCACCGACATCCGCCCGCCGGCGGCTGGCGCTTCGGCGCGCGGGCGCGGCGGCCGCGGCGCGGGCATCGGCCGCTCGGGCGGCGCCGGCCGCGCCAGCAGGTCGCGTGCCGCGAGCCGCAGGTTGCCGACGACCGCGTCGCCCGACGGCGTCCACGCGGCGATGCCGGGATCGTCGACGAGCTGCACGAGTGTGGCGCCCGGCGGCACGTGCGGGCCGCTGCCCTCGATGTGATAGGTGAACGCGGGCGCGCCGAACGCGAACACGAGGTCGTGCCCGTCGAGCCGCGCGACGATCTTCTCGCGGATTGCGGGCAGGAAGCCGGCGAACAGCGGATGATCCTCGGGAAAGCTGCAGCGCCCCGACATCGGCGCGACGTACACGCTGGCCCGGTGCCGCTCGGCGAGCCGCACGACGTCGTCCCACGCACCGGCCCGATCGACGGCCGCGCCGACCACCAGCGCGGGACGCCGCGCCGCATCGAGCGCGTCGCCGAGCCGCGCGAGCGCATCGGGATCGGGCCGCACGACGCTGCTCACGTCGCGGCGCGGCAGCAGCTCGGCCGGCTGGTCCCAGTCGTCGACCGGGATCGACACGAACACCGGCCCGCGCGGCTCCTGCATCGCGATCCGGTACGCCCGCGCAATCGCGGCCGGCACGTCCTGCGCGCGCGCCGGCTCGATGCTCCATTTCACGTACGGCTTCGGCAGCTCGGCGGCCTGCGTCGCGCCGAGAAACGGATCGAACGGCAGGATCGCGCGCGCCTGCTGGCCCGCGGTGACGATCAGCGGCGTGCGGTTCCTGAACGCGGTGAACAGGTTGCCCATCGCGTTGCCGACGCCGGCCGCCGAATGCAGGTTGACGACCGCCGCGTTGCCGGTGGCCTGCGCATGACCGTCCGCCATGCCGACCACGACGGCCTCCTGCAGGCCGAGCACGTAGCGGAAATCGGCGGGGAAATCGCGGAACATCGGCAGCTCGGTCGAGCCGGGATTGCCGAACACGCGATCGATGCCGAACTGGCGAAACAGGTCGATGACGGCATCGCGAACGGTGATCGGGGTGGCCGGTGCGGCGGAATGGGACGGGGTGCCGGACATGCTCGGGCGTCTCCTTGGTGGCTTGGCGGTTTCCACAGTATCGAAGCGCGAGTCATTCACGGATACTGTATTTTTTGCGAAAAGCCATTACGGTTCGGCATGACTTTCGATCTCCGGCAATTGCGGGCATTCACGACCATCGTCGCGTGCGGCAGCCTCGGCCGCGCGGCCGACGCGCTGCACGTGACCCAGCCGGCGTTGAGCCGGATCCTGAAGCGGCTCGAGGATCAGGTCGGCGCGCCGCTGTTCGAGCGTCATTCGAAAGGCGTGCAGTTGACGGCATTCGGCGAGGCGTTGCTGCCGCACGCGACGCTGCTGCAGCACGAGGCCGAGCACGCGCGCGAGGAGCTGGACGCGATGCGCGGCTTCGCGAAGGGCACGATCAAGGTCGGCACGGTGGGCAGCATCGCGAGCCTCGTGCTGCCGGTCGCGGTCGGCCGCGTGCTCGACCGCTGGCCGAACCTGCGTGTCGAGATTCTCGAAGGCGTGTGGGACCGGCTCGCGGAAGGGCTGAACAAGCACGAGATCGATCTCGCGCTGTCCGCGCATGGGCCCGACACCGACGAGATCGTCGCGATTCCGGAGTGCCGCTGGGAAGATCGCAGCCACATCGTTGCGGCGCCGCACCATCCGCTGCGCGCGCTCGGCCGCGCACCGACGCTCGCCGATACGCTGCACGCGCGCTGGGCGATTCCGCCGCGCGGCACCGCGCCGTTCGACCACATGCGCGCGACCTTCGACGCGCACGGGCTTGCCCTTCCCGACATCGCGGTCGAGACGCGCTCGGTCACGACGCTGAAGAGCCTCGTCGCGCATGCCGGCTTCCTGAGCTGGATGGCCGAACCGATGTACGGCGCCGAACAGCGCGCCGGCACGATCGACACGCTGCCCGTGCGCGAGGTCGTCGCGGTGCGCACGCTCACCGCGTTCCGGCGCCGCCACGGGATCCTGCCGGGGCCGGCCGGCAAGCTGCTCGACGAACTCGTCGCGCTCACGCGCGAAGGTCGCTGACACCGCTCTCCCCTTCGCGCCCCGCATTCGCGCCGCCGCGCGCGCCGCCGCAGCGCACCATCGAAATGCCGTGTCCCCGCCTTGACTTTCGTTCGCCCGAATACGATCATTCGCTCACGCAAAGAGCAAATGATCGTATTCGACAGGAAAGACTGGCACGAACAGGAGACACCGGATGAGCGAATCGTCCTCCGCCCGCGCGCCCGTGCTGCTGCACATCGGCGCGGGCTCGTTCCACCGCGCGCACCAGGCGTGGTATCTGCATCGCGTGAACGCGGCCGTGCCGGCCGACGAACGCTGGTCGCTGACCGTCGGCAACATCCGCGACGACATGCGCGCGACGATGGACGCGCTCGCCGCGCAACACGGCGCGTACACGCTCGAAACCGTCACGCCGCAGGGCGAGCGCGCATACGAGACGGTCCGCGCGATCTCGCGCGTGCTGCCGTGGTCGATCGACCTCGCCGCGCTGATCGACGCCGGCGCCGACCCGGCCTGCCGGATCGTGTCGTTCACCGTGACCGAAGGCGGCTACTACCTCGACGAACACAACCGGCTCGACCTCGCGAACGCCGATCTCGCGGCCGACCTGCAGGGCGCGCGCACGACGCTGTACGGCGCGCTCGCGGCGCTGCTCGCCGAGCGCGTGAAGCGCGGCGCGGGCCCGCTCACGCTGCAGAGCTGCGACAACCTGCGCAACAACGGCGCGCGCTTTCGCGCGGGCATGCGCGAATTCCTCGAACGGCGCGGCGAGGACGGCCTGCTCGCGTGGTTCGATGCGAACGTCGCGACGCCGAGCGCGATGGTCGACCGCATCACGCCGCGCCCGACCGCCGACGTGCGCGAACGCGTGCGCGCGGCCACCGGCGTCGACGACGCATGCCCGGTGATGGGCGAATCGTTCATCCAGTGGGTGATCGAGGACCGCTTCGCGGCCGGCCGGCCGCGCTGGGAGCTGGCCGGCGCGGAGCTGGTCGACGACGTGCACCCGTACGAGGAAGCGAAGATCCGCATCCTCAACGCAACGCACAGCTGCATCGCGTGGGCCGGCACGCTCGCGGGCTACACGTACATCCACGAGGGCACGCACGACGCGGCGATCCGCCGGTTCGCGCACGACTACGTGACGCAGGACGTGATCCCGTGTCTCGGCCCGAGCCCGCTCGATCTCGAACGCTACCGCGACGTCGTGCTCGAACGCTTCGGCAACCCGTACGTGCTCGACACGAACCAGCGCGTCGCGGCCGACGGCTTCTCGAAGATTCCCGGCTTCATCGCGCCGACGCTCGCCGAATCGCTCACACGCGGCGCGGCGCCGGTCGCCACCGCCGTGTTGCCGGCGCTGTTCCTGCGCTTTCTCGAACGCTGGGCGCGCGGCTTGCTGCCGTATGCGTACCAGGACGGCGTGATGGACGACGGCGCCGCGCGCGCGATCGTCGAAGCCGACGACCCGGTCGTCGCGCTGTGCGCGAGCCGCGCGCTGTGGGGCTCGCTCGCCGGCAACGCGGCGCTGTTCGACGCGCTGCGCGCCGGGCTCGCACGCGTCGACGCATGGCTCGCGCAGCGCTGACGCGCGACGGCCGGCAGCCCCGCAACCGGCCGCCGCGAGCGGCCGCGCATCCGGGCGAACCTGCGTTGGCAGGCGCGCACGCGTGCGGCTAAAGTAGCGGCTCCTCACTGACGGAACGGATCGCTCATGTATCTCGGCATCGACCTCGGCACCTCGGAAGTGAAGGTGCTGCTGCTTGCCCCGGACGGCACGGTGGTCGGCACCGCGGGCACGCCGTTCAGCGTGTCGCGGCCGCATCCGCGCTGGGCGGAACAGCATCCGGACGACTGGTGGCGCGGCACGCTCGCCGCGCTCGCGGCGCTGCGCGAGCGGCATCCGCACGCATTCGCGCAGGTGCGCGGGATCGGCCTGTCGGGCCAGATGCACGGCGCGGTGCTGCTCGGCCGCGACGACCGCGTGCTGCGCCCCGCGATCCTGTGGAACGACATGCGCAGCGCCGACGAATGCGCGCTGCTCACCGAACGCGCCCCCGATCTGCACGCGCTCGCCGGCAACCTGGCGATGCCCGGCTTCACCGCGCCGAAACTGCTGTGGGTCGCGAAGCACGAGCCCGACGTGTTCGCGGCGACCGCGTGCGTGCTGATGCCGAAGGACTACCTGCGTTTCCGTCTCACCGGCGCGAAGGTATCCGACCCGTCCGACGCGGCCGGCACGCTGTGGCTCGACGTCGCGCGCCGCGACTGGTCCGACGCGCTGCTCGCCGCGTGCGACATGACGCGGGCGCAGATGCCGCGCATCGTCGAAGGCAACGCGCCGTCCGGCACGCTGCGCGCGGATCTCGCGCGCGAGCTCGGGCTGTCGGAGGCCGTCGTGGTGGCGGGCGGCGGCGGCGACAACGCGACCAGCGCGCTCGGCATCGGCGCGATCCACGCGGGCGACGGCTTCGTGTCGCTCGGCACGTCGGGCGTGCTGAGCGTCGTCGGCGACCGCTTCATGCCGAACTCCGCATCGGCCGTGCATGCGTTCTGCCACGCGATTCCCGATCGCTGGCAACTGATGAGCGTCGTGCTGTCGGCCGCGAGCTGCCTGCGCTGGGTCTGCAAGCTGACGGGCACGGACGAGCCGGCGCTGCTCGCCGAAATCGAGGCGCTCGACGCGGACGCGCTCGCGACGGCGCCGCTGTTCCTGCCGTACCTGTCCGGCGAACGCACGCCGCACAACGATCCTTATGCGCAGGGCGTGTTCTTCGGGATGACGCACGCGACCGAACGCGCGCACCTCGGCTACGCGGTGCTCGAAGGCGTGACGCTCGGCCTCGCGGACGGCCTCGACGCGCTGCATGCGGCCGGCGTCGAAACCGACCGCCTGTCGCTGATCGGCGGCGGCGCGCGCAGCGCGTTCTGGGCGCAGCTGATCGCCGACGCGCTGAACGTGCGCACGTGCCAGCACGGCGGCGGCGAAACCGGTGCGGCGCTCGGCGCCGCGCGCCTGGGCTGGCTCGCCGTCGGCGGCGATCCGCATGCCGTGCTGACCAAGCCGCCGGTGCGCGCCGAATACGCGCCGGACGCCGGCCGTCATGCGCGGCTGCGCGAGCGCCTCGACGCATTCCGCGCGCTGTATCGCCACGTGCGCCCGCTTTACGAACCGTCGCGCGCGCGGCTCGCGTAAGCGGCGACGCGCAGCGGCCGGCGGCCGCGCATCCGGCATGCGTTACAGTGGATGCCGTTGCGCCGCCCGACGGCCGACCCAGATCCGAACCGAACCGCTATCGTGTCCAAGTCCTCAGAAAAACTCGATCTCGCCACGCGCGCCGCGTGGCTCTACTACGTCGCGGGCGACACGCAGAACGAAATCGCCGAGAAGCTGCAGGTGTCGCGCCCGGTCGCGCAGCGCCTCGTCGCGTTCGCGGTCGAGAAGAACCTGATCCGCGTGCGCGTCGATCATCAACTCGCCGATTGTCTCGACCTCGGCGCGCAGCTGTCGAAGCGCTACGGGCTCGCGATGTGCGAAGTCGTGCCGGTCGACGCCGACGCGCCCGAAGCGATCGACCGCAAGCTCGCGGTCGCCGGCGCGCAGGTGATGGAGCGCTATCTGAACGAGACGCGGCCGATGGTGATCGCCGTCAGCAGCGGCCGGACGCTGAAGGCCGCGGTCGCGCAGATCGCGCAGATCGAGCGGCCGCAGCACCGGCTCGTGTCGATGGTCGGCGCGATTGCGGCCGACGGCTCGTCGAACCGCTACGACGTCGCGCAGTACATCTCCGAGAAAACCGGCGGCAAGCACTTCCTGCTGCCCGCGCCGCTGTTCGCCGACAGCGACGCCGAGCGCGCGCAATGGTGCAATCACCGGCTGTACCGGATCGTCGACGCGCTGTCGGCGCAGGCCGATGTCGCGTTCGTCGGGATCGGCAACATCGGCCCGCACTGCCCGCTCTACGAGGACGGCTTCATCACCGAACAGGAACGCGACGAGATGACCGCGCTCGGCGCGGTGGCCGAACTGCTCGGCGTGCCGATCGATGCGCAGGGCAAGCTGGTCGACGTGTCGACCAGCGCGCGCGTGACGAGCGTCGCGCTCGACGCGCCGCCGAAGCGCCCGACGATCGCGTTCGCGGGCGGCCCGAAGAAGCGCGACGCCGTGATCGCCGCGCTGCGCGGCGGCTGGCTGTCGGGGCTCGTCACCGACGAGACCTGCGCGCGCGCGGCGCTCGAGGCGAAGGCGGCCTGACGCCGCCCAACGCTCACGCGGCCGCGCGCGGCGCCGGAAACGCGTGCCGGCGCGCGCGCCACGCGCCGATCCACGCCGCGGCCAGCAGCGCGACGAGCACCCATGGAATCGCCCCCGCACCCGTCGCGCCGAGCAGCATCCCGCCCGCGATGCCGCCGCCCGCGATCGCCAGATTCCACACCGTCACGAGCATCGACTGCGCGACATCGGCCGCGTCGCCCGCCGCGTTCGCGGCAGCCGTCTGGAACAGCGTCGGCGCGCCGCCGAACGCGAGCCCCCAGAGCGCGACGCCCGCATACACGATCGTCATGCCGGACCCGGCGCCGAGCATCGCCGCCGCAAGCGCGAACAGCGCGATGCTCGCGAGCGTCAGCCGCCGCTGCGCGGCGCCGATCCATGCGCCCGTCAGCGCGATGCCGACCAGCGACGCGACGCCGAACACGAACAGCACCGCATCGACCTGCGCGCCCATCCGCACGCCCGCGAGGAACGGCGCGACGTACGTGTACAGCATGTTGTGCGCAAGCACGTACGCGAACATCACGACCAGCACCGGCCGCACGCCGGGCAGCGCGAACACGCGGCGCACCGGCGCGCGCGCGCCGGCCGGCTGCCCCGGAAAGTCGGGCACGCGCAGCCGGATCCAGCCGATCAGCGCGAGCGCCGCGACCGTGATGCCCGCGAACGCGACGCGCCAGCCGAACATCGCGCCGAGCGCGGTGCCGGCCGGAATGCCGATCGACATCGCGACCGGCGCGCCGAGCATCGCGACCGCGATCGCACGGCCGCGCAACGATGCGTCGACCATTCGGCTCGCGTAGCCCGCCAGCAGCGCCCACAGCAGCCCGGCCGACATGCCCGCGACGAAGCGCGCGGCGAGCGTGAGCGCGTAGTACGGCGACGCGGCCGTCAGCGCGTTCGACACGACGAACCCGGCGAGCGCCGCGAGCAGCAGCCGGCGTCTGCGCATCGCGCGCGTCGCGGCGACGAGCGGAATCGCCGCGACGATCGAGCCGAGCGCATAGACGGTCACGAGCTGGCCGATCAGCGCCTCGGTCACGCGCAGGTCGACGCTCATCAACGGGAGGAAGCCCGCCGGCAACGCTTCGGTGAGGATCGTGATGAACCCGGCGGTCGCGAGCGCCAGCAGGTTCGCAACCGGCAAGCCTTCGCGCACCGGCGTGGACAATCCGGACGCCGGGTCGGCGATGCGGTCGGAGACGCGATCGGAAACGGCTACGCACTCGCTCATGTCGCGCTCCGTTGGTCGACGCCGTACACCGCATCGCGCATGTGGGTGACGAAACGCCCGTGCATCCCTTCGTACAACGTATTGGTCAGCGCGACGACCGTCAGCCCGGCCGCGCGATCGACGAACCACGCATGCCCGTACGCACCGCCCCAGCGCCACGTGCCGACCGACTCCGGCGACTGCGCGGCCGCCGGATCGCGCAGCACCGAAAAACCCAGCCCGAAGCCGAATCCCGGCGCGTCCGGCAGGTCCTGCGCGCCCGGCTGCACACGCGCCATCTCGTCGATCCAGCGGCGCGCGAGCCAGCCGTCGCGGCCGGTGCGCAACGTCTCGAGCAGCGTCAGGCAGTCGCGCGCGGTGCCGACCATCCCCGCGCCGCCCGACGGCCACGCGGCCGCGTCGAACGCGCGCGCCGGCGCGAAGCGGATGCCGACCGTGCCGTCGTACACCGGCGCGAGATCGTCGTCGGCCATCCGCCGCGGCGCGCCCGGCGTGCTCACGTACGGCGTCGCGAAGCGCGCCGCATCGCGTGAGAAGAACGCGGTGTCCGTCATCCCGAGCGGCGTCGTGACGAGCGCGGCCACGGCGTCGGCGAGCGGCCTGCCGTCGACCGCCTCGATCAGCGCGCCGACCACGTCGGTCGCGAGCGAGTAATCCCACGACGTGCCGGGCGCGAACCGCAGCGGCACGCCTGCGATGCGCCGCACGTTCTCTGCGAGCGACAGGTCCGCGCGGTCCATCCCGTCGGACACGCCGGCACGCGCATACGGGCCGTCGGTGTCGGCTTCGAGGAAGCGATAGCCGAGCCCGGCCGTATGCGACAGCAGATGACGCAACGTGATGTCGGCCGGCGTGCCGTCGGCCAGCGTCGGCCGGAACGCGGGTAGCCAGCGCGCGACCGGCTCGTCGAGTTCGATGCGTGCCGCCGCGACCAGCCGCATCGCGGCGGCCGTCACGATCGGCTTCGATACCGACGCGAGCCGGAACAGCGTGTCCTCCCGCATCGGCGTGCCGGCCTCGCGATCGGCGAGACCGGCCGCGCGCGTGTAGCGAAGCTCGCCGTCGCGGGCGACCAGCACGACCGCGCCGACCACGCGCGCGTCGGCCAGCGCGCGGTCGAGCGCGGCATCGAGGCGCTCGGGCAGCGCGGCGTCCGGTTCGGCGCGGCGAGCGGAGACAGGCAGGGATGACATGGCGTGACCTCGAAGAAAGAAGGAACGCCCATCGTAGGGAACCGGCGCAATAAGAAAAACCGGGTTAGAGTTCCGGACACTCCGGACGTCGATGTCCGCAATCGGGAACCTGCATGGAAAATCTTGGCGGTTTCGTCGTGTTCGTCCAGGTCGCGGAAACGCGCAGTTTCGTCGCGGCCGGCCGCGCGCTCGGGTTGTCGGCGTCCGCGATCGGCAAGCGCATCGCGCGGCTCGAGGCCCGGCTGAACGTGCGGCTCTTCCACCGCAGCACACGCAGCATCACGCTGACCGCGGAAGGCACGCGCTTCCTGGAACGGTGTCGGCGCGTGATCGCCGAGATCGACGCGGCCGAGCAGGAATTGACGCACAGCGCCGAAGCGCCGCGCGGGCGCTTGCGCGTGAGCCTGCCGACGATCGGCACGCTGCTGCTGCCGCTGCTCGCCGATTTCATGGCCGCGTATCCGGAAATCGAACTCGACATCGATTTCAGCGACCGCCTCGTCGACGTCGTCGACGAAGGCTTCGATGCGGTGCTGCGCACCGGCCGGCCGACGGATTCGCGACTGTCGTCGCGGCTGCTCGGCCATTTCCGGCAGCACCTCGTCGCGTCGCCCGGCTATCTCGAACGGCACGGCGCGCCGCGCACGCCGGCCGATCTCGCTCGGCATCGCTGCCTGCACTACCGTTTCCCGAGCAGCGGCAAGCTCGAGACCTGGCCGTTGCGCGCGTCGCGCTCGGGCACGCCGCCGGTGGTGCCCGTCTCGATGGTCAGCAACAATGCCGAGACCCGCCTGTGCTTCGCCCAGCGCGGGCTCGGCATCGCGTGCCTGCCCGAATTCTTCGTGCGCGACGCGCTCGACGACGGCACGCTGCATGCAGTGCTCGACGAATACGTCGCGAGCCGCACGCCGATCTACGTCCTGTGGCCGTCAGGGCGCCATCCGACGCCGAAACTGCGCGCCTTCGTCGATTACATGGTCGAGCACCTGCGCATCTGACCGCGCCCCGCCGTCACGCCGCCTTCGCGTGCGGGCTCAGCCGGCGCAACGCCTGCCCGTGTTCGTCGAACAGATGGCAGTGCTCGGCCTGCGCATGCACGTGCAGCGCCTCGCCGGTGCGGTACGTGTCGAGCGGCGGAATCCGCGCGATCAGCCCGTCCGGCGCGACGGCCGACTCCGCGTACAGATACGCGGCATCGCCGAGCGATTCGACGGCCATCGTCCGCGCGGCGACGCCGGTCGCCGCCTGCGCCACCATCAGATGCTCGGGCCGCACGCCGACGGTCACCGCCGCGCCGCGCTGCAACCCGGCCGCGTCGACCGCGACGCGCTGCGTCTCGCCGCTGCCGAAGCGCACCAGCACGCCGGTCGCATCGGTCGACTCGACCGTGCCCGTCAGGAAATTCATCTTCGGCGAGCCGATGAAGCCCGCGACGAACTGGTTGGCCGGCGCGTGGTACAGCGCGTTCGGCGTGCCGACCTGCTGCACCGCGCCGCCCGACAGCACGACGATCTTGTCGGCGAGCGTCATCGCCTCGACCTGGTCGTGCGTCACGTAGATCATCGTCGTCTTCAGCTCGTCGTGCAGCCGCGCGAATTCCAGCCGCATCTTCACGCGCAGCGCCGCGTCGAGGTTCGACAACGGCTCGTCGAACAGGAACACCTTCGGCTTGCGCGTGATCGCGCGGCCGATCGCGACGCGCTGCCGCTGGCCGCCCGACAGCTGCTTCGGCTTGCGGTCGAGCAGGTGATCGATGTGCAGGATCTTCGCGGCCTGCTTCACCGCCTGGTCGATCTCGGGCTTCTTCGCGCCGGCGAGCTTCAGGCCGAACGCCATGTTGTCGTACAGCGTCATGTGCGGGTACAGCGCATACGACTGGAACACCATCGCGATGCCGCGCTTCGCGCTCGGCACGTCGTTGACCTTCGCGCCGTCGATCAGCAGGTCGCCGCTCGAGATGTCCTCGAGCCCGGCGATCATCCGCATCAGCGTGGATTTGCCGCAGCCGCTCGGCCCGACGAACACGACGAATTCGCCGTCGGCGATGTCGAGGTTCACGTTGCGCAGCACTTCGGTGTCGTCGTAGCGCTTCGCGATGTTGCGCAGGAGCACGCTTGCCATGATCTGTCTCCGTTCGTTCGTGATGCGTCGCGTTCGATGCGGCGCGATCGTTCGTGGTACTAGTTCGGCAGCACGGCGCCGGTCGCCTGCCAGCGCGCGACGTAGCCGGGCAGCTCGTGCATGTCGTCGAATACGTGACGCGCGCCGATTCCGCGCAGCGCGTCGATCTGCGCGGCCGACGCATGCCCGCCGCCGACGAAGCCGAGCACGGTCATGCCGGCCGCGGCGGCCGCGGTGATGCCGGTCACGCTGTCCTCGACGACGAGGCATTGCGCGGGCACCGCGCCGAGCGCGCGTGCGGCCGCGAGATACACGTCGGGCGCGGGCTTCGGCCTGGCGACGGCGTCCGCGCAGAACAGCCGGTCGCCGAAGAAACGCGCGAGGCCGGTGCGGGTGAGCGCCGCCTCGACGTATGCGCGGTAGCTGTTGCTCGCGCACGCCGTCGTCAGACCGATCGCGGCGAGTGCCGTATCGATGCCGGCGACCATCGGCGCATTGACCGCCGCCGCCTCGACCGCGCGGCGGATCGCGTCGACGTCGACCTCCGTCAGCGTGCGGCCGACCGCCTCGCTCGCGCCGGCCAGCACGCGCTCGATGCGCAGCCCGAGCAGCGGCATCACCGCCGGCCGCGCGTCGACGCCCGGCCAGCGCGCGTCCAGCTCGCGCACGATCACGTCGGCGGCGACGGCCTCGCTGTCGATCAGCACGCCGTCGCAATCGCAGATCAGCACGTTCATCCCGTGGCCGACCGCGCCTTTTCCGGCCGCGCCTTCGCCGGCCGCGCTCATTTGACCGCCCCGAACGTGAGCCCGCGCACGAGCTGCTTCTGCGACAGCCAGCCGACGATCAGGATCGGCGCGACGGCCAGCAGGGAAGCCGCGGACAGCTTCGCCCAGAACAGCCCCTCGGGGCTCGAGTACGACGCGATGAACACGGTCAGCGGCGCGGCGTTCGAGCTCGACAGGTTGATGCTCCAGAACGCCTCGTTCCACGCCAGGATCACGAGCAGGAGCGCGGTGGACGCGAGACCCGGCAGCGCCATCGGCATCAGCAGGTAGACGATCTCCTGCCACGTCGACGCGCCGTCGATGCGCCCGGCTTCGAGGATGTCCTTCGGGATCTCGTTGAAATACGTGAAGGTCATCCAGACCGCGATCGGCAGGTTGATCAGCGTGTACACGATCACGAGGCCCGACACGGTATCGAGCAGCCCCGCGTTCTTCCACAGCAGGTAGATCGGCACGAGCACGCCGACCGACGGCATCATCTTGGTCGACAGCATCCACAGCAGCACCTTCTGCGTGCGGTGGTTCGGGAAGAACGCCATTGCATAAGCCGCAGGCACGGCGAGCAGCAGCGAAATCACCGTGACGCCGGCCGAAATCAGCACCGAATTCCACGCGAACGCGAAGTAGTTGCTGCGCGCGAACACCTCGCGGAAGCTGTCGAGCGTCGGCATGAAGAACAGCGACGACGCGTACGCCTGCTGCTCGGTCTTGAACGCGGTGATCGCCATCCAGAAGATCGGGAAGAACAGCAGCAGCGCGAGCAGCCACGCGAGCGCGCCGGGCAGCGCACGCCGCACGAGGGCGAACGCGGCCGGCGCGCGCCGGCCTTCGAGAGTCAGGTCGCTCATTTCTCGTACTCCCCCTTCAGGTTGCGCGCGAGCATCCGCACCAGGAAGAACGACACGACGTTCGCGACCACGACGGCGATGATCCCGCCCGCGGATGCGAGGCCGACGTCGAACTGCTGCAGGCCGAGCGCATAGATCAGGTACGACAGGTTGGTCGTCGCGTTGCCGGGGCCGCCGCCCGTCGTCGTGTAGATCTCCGCGAAGATCGACAGCAGGAAGATCGTCTCCATCATCACGACCACGGCGATCGCGCGCTTCAGGTGCGGCAGCGTGATGTAGAAGAACATCGCGATCGCGCCCGCGCCGTCGATGCGCGCGGCTTCCTTCTGTTCCTGGTCGAGCGACTGGATCGCGGTGAACAGGATCAGGAACGCGAACGGCAGCCACTGCCACGCGACGATGATGATCACGGCGGTGAGCGGGTAGTCGGCGAACCAGTCGATCGGCGTCATCCCGAGCGCGCGCATCGCGTTCGCGACGAGCCCGTACACCGGATGCAGGATCATGTTCTTCCAGATCAGCGCGGCGACCGTCGGCATCACGAAGAACGGCGCGATCACGAGCAGGCGCGCCACGCCCTGCCCGTAGAACTTGCGGTCGAACAGCACGGCCATCAGCACGCCGCCGACCACGGTGATCGCGAGCACCGCGCCGATCAGCACGAGCGTGTGCCAGATC
The DNA here is from genome assembly GCF_001521985.1 of Burkholderia sp. RF4-BP95. Classification (NCBI taxonomy): domain Bacteria; kingdom Pseudomonadati; phylum Pseudomonadota; class Betaproteobacteria; order Burkholderiales; family Burkholderiaceae; genus Burkholderia; species Burkholderia sp. RF4-BP95. The sequence goes on from NZ_LOSX01000027.1 coordinate 66,279, forward strand.
GCGGGCAGGAACGACGGATCGGTCGCGAGGAAGCGGTAATTGTCGAACCCGGCAAAGCCCTTCACGTCCGGGTTCAGCAGGTTGTAGCGCGAGAACGAATACCAGATCGTCATCGCGAGCGGGATCGACATCCACAGCAGCAGCACCGCGACGGACGGCGACACGAGCCAGCTGGCGCCGCCGCGCGCGCGGCGCGGCGCGCCCGGCGGCGACGACGCGTCGCCGACCGACGGCGCGTGGCTCAGGGGAAGACGTAAATGACGCATGATCGGAGTCCCTCCGGTTGAGGCGCGGGCGCGAACGGCCACCCGGCCTGTCTGCTTCGGCGACGGGCACCGTGCGCGGCAGCGCGCACGGTGCGGGCCGCGTTACTTCTTGTAGCCGGCCTGACGCACCGCGCGATCGGCGGCGGCCTGCCCGGCGGCGAGCGCCTGGTCGACCGTCATCTGGCCGGCCACCGCACCCGCGATCGCCTGTCCGACCACCGTACCGAACGACTGGAATTCAGGAATCCCGACATACTGCACGCCCGTGTACGGCACCTTCTTCAGCGACGGATCGTTCGGGTCGGCCGTCTCGATCGCCTTCAGCACGAAGTCCGAGAACGGCGCGGCGGCCTTGTACTCGGGGCGCTGGTAGGTCGACGCGCGCGTGCCCGGCGGCACCGACGCCCAGCCTTCGTCCTTGCCGGCCATCTCGATGTACTGCTTGGACGTCGCCCACGCGATGAACTTGCGCGCGGCGTCCTGCTGCTTCGACGTCTTCGGCACGGCCAGCGCCCATGCCCACAGCCAGTGCGAGCCCTTCGGCGTGGCGGCGACCGGCGCGGCCGCGAAGCCGATCTTGTCGGCGACCTGCGACTGCTGTTTGTTATAGAGCATCCCGGCCGCAACCGTCGCATCGATCCACATCGCGCACTTGCCCGATGCGGTCAGGGTCAGGTTCTCGTTGAAGCCGTTCGAGCTTGCTCCCGGCGGCCCGTCTTTCTTCAGCAGGTTCACGTAGAAATTGATCGCCTTCTTCCATTCCGGCGACGTCAGCTGCGCGTTCCAGTTCTCGTCGAACCAGCGCCCGCCGAACGTGTTCACGACCGTCGACACGTACGCCATGTTCTCGCCCCACCCGGCCTTGCCGCGCAGGCAGATGCCGTAGGTGCCCTTCGCCTTGTCGGTGAGCTTGTCCGCGAATTCGGCGATCTGGTCGTAGGTCGGCTGGTCGGGCATCTTCAGCCCCTTCGCCGCGAACAGGTCCTTGCGGTAGAACGTCATCGAGCTTTCGACGTAGAACGGCAGCGCATACAGCTGGCCGTTGTACGACAGGCTGTCGCGCGCCGTCTTCACGATGTCGTTCAGGTCGTAGTCGGCGGGCAGGCCCGTCATCGGCGCGAGCCAGCCGCGCTTGCCCCACTGCGGCGTCTCGTATGTGCCGATCGCCATCACGTCGAACTGGCCGCTGCCGGTCGTGATGTCGGTCGTCGCGCGCTGGCGCAGCACGTTTTCCTCGAGGATCACCCAGTTCAGCTTGATGTCCGGGTTCGCCTTCTCGAACGCCGGCGACAGCTTCTTCAACTCGATCATGTCCGGGTTGTTCAGCGTCGCGATCGTCAGCGTGCCGGCGGACGCCGCGCACGCGGCCGTCGCGAGCGCGGCTCCGGCGAAGCAGCGTGCGGCGGCATCGAGCATCTTTCGTTGCATGGCATGTCTCCTGTGATTGTTCGAACTGTCGTCGGTGTTGCGTGTTGCGTATTGCGCGTTTCGTATTGCGTCGCTTCCTTCGCGGCCCGTCACGCCGGCCGCTGCATTCCGCACGCGCGCGCATAGTGCGCGATCACGTCGCGTATCCGGTGGCGCACCCATGCGCGCGGCTCTCTCGCGAGGCCGCCCGCGCGGCACGCGGCGTACACGTCCGGCAGCCACTGCGCGACGAGCGTCTCGGGCACGGGCTGCCGCGCAAGGTTGTCGAACAACTGCTCGACCGCCGCCGCGACGGCCGGCTGCAGCCAGTAATAGCGGATCCGGTCGCTGTAGCTGAACTGGCGCGCGAGCCGCTGCTCGGTTTCGTCGCCGCGGTAATACGGCGCCCAGTGCTCGGGCTGCGCGCGCATCGCGGCGTCGACGACGTCGCGCAATCGCGAGCGCTGCGCGACGTCGTCGATCAGCGCGTCCTCGATGAAGGTGAGCGCGAACAGCGCCTCGCGCAACGCGAAGGTCAGCGCGGGCCCGACCTTCAGCACCGCGAAGTGGTCGCGCACGAGCGCAGCGAGCGCGCCTTCGGTCTGGTAGTCGGTCGAATGCGCTTCGAACACGAGGCGCGGCGTGCGCAGGATGCTTGCACCGAGCGCTGCGGCCTTCGCGCTGTCGTAGTCGAGCACGTGGCGATCGTCGAAATCGACGCCCGGCTGCGCGACGATCGCGACCACGCGCGTCCATGCGTCGTCGAGCCCGGCCGCCGCGAATGCGCCGCGATGCGCGTCCAGCGTCGCGGCGATGCTGTCGCTGCGCGTGACCGCGATCCGCGCGATCGCATCGCCGCCCGTGCCGCCAGCCACTTCGCCGCCCGGCGTCGGCACCTCGGTGCCGATCACGTAGACGGGCGCGACGCCGGCGCGCGCCGCCACGTCTTCGGCCGCGCGGCACAGCTCGGCCGCACGGGTGGCGATGGTCCGGTCGTCGAGCCGCGCCGGATCGTCCGCGCACGCCATGCTCGCGTCGAGGTGGATCTTCTCGAAACCGGCTTCGACGTATGCGGCGACCATCGCGGCCGCTTCGCGCATCGCATCGGCCGCGCGGCGGTGCCGCCACGGGTTCGGGCCCAGATGGTCGCCGCCGAGCACCAGCGCCGACGGCGCGAGCCCGCAGCGCTGCGCGATCGCATCGACGTCGCGCCGGAAATCGGCGGGCGTCATGCCCGTGTAGCCGCCGAGATGGTTCACCTGGTTGCAGGTCGCCTCGATCAGGAGCGGCGAGCCGTCCGCGCGCGCGGCCTCGCACGCGGCCTCCAGCACGAGCCGGTGCGCGCTGCAGACCGAATAGATGCCGCGCTGCGCATCCGCGCGGTTCGCGTCGAAGATCATCCGCAGCACGGTGCCGGCGTGCGCGTTGCGCGGGCGTTCGGCGACGGGGGTCAGGCCGGACATGCGACACCTCGTTCGGTCAGGAAGCGGTCGATTTCCGTCGCGCTGCTGTTGCCTTCCATCGGGCCGCGCCGCGTGACCGCGAGCGCGCCGGCCGCATTCGCGCGGCGCAGCGCGACGTCGACCGGCAGGCCGGCGACGAGGCTCGCGACCAACGTGCCGCCGAAGCAGTCGCCGGCGCCGGTCGGATCGAGTTCGTCGACCGGCCAGGCCGGCACGTCCACACGGCTCGCACGGTCGAACGCGGCGCTGCCGGCCGCGCCGCGCTTGAGCACGACGCGCTCGAGCAGCGGATGCGTCGCGAGCAGCCCCGCGATCGCGCGCTCGGCCGGTTGCGGCCCGCAGAAAAACGGCAGGTCGGCCTCGCTCGGCAGAAACAGATGGCACGCGGCGAGCATCGTGTCGAGCGCCGCGCGCATCGGACGAAAGCTCAGCATCTCGGGTCGCACGTTCGGGTCGAACGACACCTTCGCGCCGACGCGCGCCGCTTCGATCACGCCGCGCTGGACCGCCGCGATCGCCGATTCGCTCGTCAGCGACGAGCCCATCACGTGGAAGTAGCGGCAGCCGTCGAACATCGCGGTGTCGACGTCGGAGGCATCGACGCACGCGGCCGCGCTGGTCGACAGGCTGAACACGAAGCTGCGCGAGCCGTCGTCGCGATACGCGACGAACGCGGTGCCGGTGGGACGCGCGACACGACGAATGCGCGCGACGTCGACGCCGTCGTGCTCGAGCCGCGCGACGATCGCGTCGCCGAACGCATCGCGCCCGACGCAGCCCGCATACGCGACGCGCGCGCCGAGCCGCGCGGCCTGGTCGGCGAAGATCGCCGGCGCGCCGCTCGGAAACGGCCCCGCGAACAGGCCCGGCGTGTCGAAGCCCTGGCCGCGCTCGGCGGCGACGAATTCGGCCAGCAGTTCGCCGGCGACGACGATCTCGGCCATCATGCGTGCCCTCGTGCGGCGTCGGCCGCGCGCGGCGCGGACGCCCGGGTTGCGCGTGCGAGCGGCGCCATGTCAGCTCATCCAGTTGCCGCCGTCGACGTTCAGCGTCTGGGCGGTGATGTAGTCGGCGTCGGTCGACGCGAGGAACAGCGCGGCGCCGGTCAGGTCGCCCGGCACGCCCATCCGGCCGAGCGGCACGGCTTCGCCCACGAGCCGCTTCTTCTCGCCGAGCGGCCGGTTCTCGTAGCGCGCGAACAGCGCATCGACCTGCTCCCACATCGGCGTGTCGACCACGCCCGGCGCGATGCCGTTCACGTTGATCCGGTGCGGCGCGAGCGCGAGCGCGGCCGACTGCGTGTAGCTGATCACCGCGGCCTTGGTCGCGCAGTAGTGCGAAACGAGCGCCTCGCCGCGACGCCCCGCCTGCGACGACATGTTGACGATCTTGCCGCCGCGGCCCTGCTCGACCATCCGCTGCGCGACGGCCTGCATCAGGAAGAACAGCCCTTTCACGTTGACCGCGAACAGCCGGTCGAACACGTCCCAGGATTCGTCGAGGATCGGGCGCATGTCGAAGAGCGCCGCGTTGTTGAACAGGATGTCGACGCCGCCGAAGCGCTCGACGGCGGTCGCGACGATGCGCTCGATATCGTCGCGGCGCGTGACGTCCGCGGTGACGGCCACCGCGCGGCCGGGGTTCGCCTCGATCAGCCGTGCGAGCGAACCGCTCGCGGGCTTCACGTCGACCAGCACGCAGCGCGCGCCCTCGTCCAGATAGCGTTGCGCGACCGCTTCGCCGATGCCGCTTGCCGCGCCCGTCAGGATCGCGACCTTGTCTTCCAGTCTCACTGGTTGTCTCCGGTTCGTTCTGCTGTGCGAAGGCAGCGAGGTGAGCGAACGCTCGCCGACCGATCAATTGCTCTGTTGTTGGTCGAATGATCGGATACGCGATTCACGCTGTCAAGGCGGCACGGCGGCTTTCGATGATGCGCTGCGGCACGATCGCGCCGCGCGTCGCGTGGGGAACCGCGCGCGGCAAGGCGCGGCGCGCTGGGTGCGGCGCGGCTGAAACGGCGATGAAGGGGACGGAGCCGGTGCGCGGGGCGGAATTCGGGCTGCACGACGAGAAGATACGTTATATCATCGCGATACTTCGTTTCATTGCCTGCTTCACGCCATGGCCACCTCATCGCCTATCGACGCCCGGCTGTCCCGGGCCGACGCATTCGCCGCCGAGCACGGGCTCGCGTGGACGCCGCTGCGCCGCCAGGTCTACGAACGCGTGCTGGCCGCGCAGCGCCCGATCGGCGCGTACGACCTGCTCGCCGAGCTCGAGCCGCAGCGCGGCCGCGTGCCGCCGACGACCGTCTATCGCGCGCTGGATTTCCTCGTCGAGCACGGCTTCATCCACCGGATCGAATCGAAGAACGCGTTCTTCGCGTGCTGCGAGATCGGCGTGCCGCACGAAGGCCAGTTCCTGATCTGCGACTCGTGCGGCGAGACCGTCGAGATTCCGGGCAGCGACCTCGCGAAACAGCTGTCCGCGAGCGCGCCCGCGCACGGGTTCGAAGTCCACCACCAGGTCGTCGAGCTGAACGGCCTGTGCGGGCACTGCAAGGGCAAGCCCGCGCAACGCTGACACCGCACACGCGCGGCGCACGCGCCGCCCCTTCCAACGAGGAGTTTCATGTCCATTGCCCTGAAGCGCGCGCCGCGGCGCGCCCTGCCGCTTGCCCGTCTGTTCGCCGCCGCGGCCGCCGCGCTGTCGATCGCCGCACCCGCCTTCGCGCAGGCCGCGACCGTCAACGTGGTCGCCGCCGAGAATTTCTATGGCGACGTCGCATCGCAGATCGGCGGCCGCCACGTCGCGGTGACCAGCATCCTCAGCAATCCCGATCAGGATCCGCACCTGTTCGAAGCGAGCCCGAAAACCGCGCGCGCGCTGCAGCACGCGCAGGTCGTGATCTACAACGGCGCGGACTACGATCCGTGGATGGGCAAGCTGCTCGGCGCGTCGAAGCAGGCGAAGCGCGCGACGATCGTCGTCGCGGATCTCGTCGGCAAGAAGGCCGGCGACAACCCGCACCTGTGGTACGACCCGGCGACCATGCCGGCCGCCGCGCGCGCGATCGCGGCCGAGTTGGGCCGCGCCGATCCGGCGAACAAGGCCGACTACGACGCGAACCTGCAGAAATTCATCGCGTCGCTGAAGCCCGTCGACGACAAGGTCGCCGCGCTGCGCGCGCAATACAAGGGCGTGCCGGTGACGGCCACCGAGCCGGTGTTCGGCTACATGTCCGACGCGATCGGCCTCGACATGCGCAACCAGCGCTTCCAGCTCGCGACGATGAACGACACCGAAGCCAGCGCGCAGGACGTCGCCGCGTTCGAGAACGACCTGCGCAAGAAGCAGGTGCGCGTGCTGATCTACAACAGCCAGGCCGAAGCGCCGATGACCAAACGCCTGCTGAAGATCGCCCGCGACAGCGGCGTGCCGGGCGTGAGCGTCACCGAGACGCAGCCTGCCGGCAAGACCTTCCAGCAATGGATGGCCGGCCAGCTCGACGCGCTCGCCGCCGCGCTGGCCGCCAGCAAGAAATGACTTACGCAACGCCATGACCGACACTCCCCACGCACTCGCACTCGATCGCGTCACGCTCGAACTGGGCGGACGCACGATCCTTCGCGACGTGAGTTTCTCGATCGAACCCGGCGAATTCGTCGGCGTGCTCGGGCCGAACGGCGCCGGCAAGACGACGCTGATGCGCGCGGTGCTCGGTCTCGTGCCCGTCGCGGGCGGCACGCTGTCGGTCGGCGGCGTGCCGGTCGCGCGCGGCAACGCGTCGATCGGCTACATGCCGCAGATCAGGAGCGGCCTCGCGAATCGCCGGATGCGCGGCTACGACTTCGTCGCGATGGCCGCCGACGGCCACCGCTGGGGGCTGCCGCACACGAACGCCGCGACGCGGCGCGACGTCGACCGCGTGCTCGACCTCGTCGGCGGCCGGACGCTCGCGCGCCGGCCGCTGTCGGAGCTGTCGGGCGGCGAGCGGCAGCGCCTGCTGCTCGCGCAGTGCCTGCTCGGCAACCCGAAGCTGCTGCTGCTCGACGAACCGCTGATCAGCCTTGACCCGAACCACCAGCGCGGCGTCGTCGAACTCGTGCGCAAGGTGCAGCGCGAACTCGGCATCACCGTGCTGTTTTCCGCGCATGAACTGAATCCGCTCCTGAACGCGCTCGACCGCGTGCTGTATCTCGGCAACGGCGTCGCGGCGCTCGGCACCGTCGACGAGGTCATCACCAAGCCCGTGCTGTCGCGGCTCTACGGCTCGCCGATCGACGTGATGCGCGTGAACGGCAAGATCTTCGTGATGTCGGGCGACGTCGAAATCGAAAAGCACGATCACGAACACGAGGACGACGACGGCCACTCGCACGGCGGTGGCGGCGGCCACGACCATCACCACCACGGACACGCCCATCCGGGGCATTCGCACGATGTTTGAATACGACTTCATGATCAACGCGTTCGCCGCGTCGGGAATCGTCGCGGTGCTCGCGGGCATCGTCGGCTACTTCCTGGTGCTGCGCGGACAAACCTTCGCCGGCCACGCGCTGTCGCACGTCGGCTTCACCGGCGCGACGGGCGCGGTGCTGCTCGGCATTTCGCCGATCTGGGGGATGGTCGGTTTCACGCTCGCGGCCGGGATCGGCATGGGCGCGCTCGGCGAACGGCTCGCGGGCCGCGACGTCGCGATCGGCGTGATCCTGTCGGGCGCGCTCGGGTTCGGCCTGCTGTTCCTGCACTTCTACACGTCGTTCGCGACGCAGGTCACCGCACTGCTGTTCGGAAACGTGCTCGCGGTCAACCACGACACGCTCGCGGTGCTGGCCGGCATCGGCGCGGTGAGCCTCGTCGCGCTCGCGCTGATCGCGCGGCCGCTGCTGTTCGCGTCGCTGCAGCCCGAACTGGCCGAAGCCAAGGGCGTTTCGCTGCGCACGGTGTCGATGCTGTTCCTCGCGGTGTGCGCGCTCGCGGTGGCCGCGGCGACGCAGATCGTCGGCGTGCTGCTCGTGTTCACGCTGCTGGTCGGGCCGGCCGCGGCCGCGCAGAACGTGTCGACGCGGCTGTCGACTGGCGTGCTGCTCGCCGCGCTGTTCGCGCTGTTCGAAGCGTGGGCCGGGATCGCGCTCGCGTATCACACCGACTGGCCGACGAGCTTCTGGATCACCGCGCTGTCCGCGCTCGTGTATGGCGCGAGCCTGTTGCGGCGACGCACATGACGTTCAGCCGGTTCCCGGCATGCCTCGCAACCGTGCCTGTCGGCGCACCCAATATTTTCGGACCAATCCGATCGCGCGCGCCACATCGACCATGGCAGGATGTTCAGCCCCCGCTCCGGCTGAGCCATACCCTGCCATGCTCGAATGCACATTCGATCTGAACGATCAGGACATGAGTCGTCTGCAATGCGGCGCCATGTCCTTTCCAGCCTTTTCGGGCAGCGCGCGTCACCGCAATCGCCGCTCGTCGTCGTGCCTCGTCGGTGAAGGCGCCATTCCGCCAGGCCGCTACTACATCGTCGATCGGCCAACCGGCGGCATGCTGGGCCCGCTGCGAGAACTCTTCAGCGACAAGAGAGACTGGTTTGCGCTCTATGCCGCCGACGACAACATCGACGATTACGTACTTTGCGACGACGTCCGACGCGGAAGTTTTCGCCTTCACCCAAAAGGCGTGCGGGGAATCAGCAGGGGATGCGTGACCATCGAATCGATGATCGATTACGCGCGACTGAAAGACTTGCTGACCGCGCAGAAGCCCATTCCGATCCCGGGCTCCTCCGTGCGGGCATACGGCACGATTACCGTCAAATGAAGCGAATCGTGTACCGAGCCGCAGTCACCGCGTGGGTACTCGTGGCATCCGTGTCGCTTGCGAGGCTATGCCTCACTCACGCGTCGTTCGCACTACCGATACCCGATCGCGCGTGGGTTTGGCTCTTCACGCATGTACCCGGGTTCTGGGACGGCGAGGCGGGCGGTGATCTCGTCATCGTCGTGCATTTGCTGGTAGCGTTTGCAGTGGTGATACCGGCGACATGGCTCGCCTTGCGCCTGCTGCGAAAGTCGAAGCGCCACGCCACTCGCTGATGCGGGATAGCGTGGCCGGTTCGCCGCACTAACGTGACAACACCCGCGCATGATGCGCGACGTGATCGGCGATGAACGTCGAGATGAAGTAGTAACCGTGGTCGTAGCCCGCATGACGGCGCAGCGTCAGCGGCTGGCCGGCCTTCGCGCACGCGGCTTCGAAGACGTCGGGGTTCAGCTGGTTCGCGAGGAACTGGTCGGCGAGGCCCTGATCGACGAGGATGCCGTCCGCGAACTTCGGCGCATCCGCGCGCGCGACGAGTTCGCTCGCGTCGTGCTGCTTCCACGCTTCGCGATCATCGCCGAGGTACCCCGAGAACGCCTTTTCGCCCCACGGGCAACGCGTCGGCGCGGCAATCGGCGCGAACGCCGACACCGACCGGTACAGGTCGGGGTGACGCAGCGCGAGCGTCAGCGCGCCGTGCCCGCCCATCGAGTGGCCGAAGATCCCGAGCCGCGCGCCGTCGATCGGCAGCTCGGCCGCGACGAGCTCGCGCAGCTCGCCCGTCACGTACGACTCCATCCGGTAATGCGTCGACCACGGTGCTTGCGTCGCGTCGACATAGAAGCCCGCGCCGACGCCGAAATCCCACGCATCGGCCTCGCCCGGCACGCCCGCGCCGCGCGGGCTCGTATCGGGCATCACGAGCGCGAGGCCGTGCTGCGCCGCGTACTGCTGCGCGCCGCCCTTGATCGCAAACGTCTCCTCGGTGCACGTGAGCCCCGCGAGATAGAACAGCGCCGGCACGCGACCGTGCGCCGCTTGCGGCGGCAGGTACACCGAGAACTTCATCGGCAGGCCGATCGCCTTCGAATCGTGGCGATAGAAGCGTTGCTCGCCACCGTGGCAAGCATGCGAAGAAACGAGTTCGAGCATGGGGTTCCCTTCCGTTCAATACAGCACGATCGGGCGAATCGATTCGCCCTTCTTCATCGGGTCGGCGGCGCCGTGGAGCGTCTCGAGCGGCAGCACGTGCGTGATCCGGTCGAGCCGCGCCGCGCGACACGGCGTTACCGTGGCGTGCCCGTCATGATCCCCGATCCCGCCGCCCGGCGCGTGCGTGAAACAGCCGCCGGCTTGCCGCGACGCGTCACCGCTGTCGCGACAGGACACGTGCCCGAGTTTAAACGCCGGTCGTGAACCACGCATCCGTTCGCGCATACAGATCGACGAAACGCGCATGGCGTGCGGCCAGCGCGCGATCGTCGTGCGGCGCGGCGACCGGCGACGCGGTCGGCGCCAGCGTGCGCAGCGCGTCGCCGCGCCAGTGTCCGATCGCGACGCCCGCGAGCAGCGCGGCACCGCGCGTCGCGGCATTCGGGCAATCGACCGCGTCGAGCGACGCGCCGAGCGCATCCGCGAGCAACTGGCGCCAGCGCGGATCGACCGAGCCGCCACCGGCGAGGCGCAACGTCGTCACCGAATCGGCCCGATTCGCATCGCGGATCGCATCGAGCCCCGCGCGCAACGCGAACGCGACGCCCTCGAACGCGGCGCGCATCATCGCGCCGCGCGTGTCGCCGAGGCCGAGACCGAGCCAGCCGCCGCGCGCGTCGGGATTCATCCACGGCGAACGCTCGCCCGTCAGGTACGGCAGGAAGCAGAGCCGCGCCGACGCCGCCTGCGCGAATGCGTCGTCGTACGCATCCGGCCAGCGCGGATAGCCGAGCCAGCCGCGCACGGCTTCGAGCGCGAGCCCGACGTTCTGCATCGCGGCCATCGTGTAATAGCCGTCGCCAGCCGCCGTGCGATAACGGTGCAGCCCGCGCCGTGCGGGCGGCAACGCATCCGCGAGCACGACGATCTGGCCGCCGCTGCCGGTGGTCAGCAGCGCGTCGCCCGCCGCGACGAGCCCGCTGCCGAGCGCCGCGCACGCGGTATCGGCCGCCCCCGTCGCGAGCGGCACGCCGGCCGGCAGCCCGAGTGCCGCCGCCGCCTTCGCATCGAGCACGCCGCAGCGCGCACCCGACGCCCGCACCGGTGCGAACCGGTCGACGGGCAAGCCGAGCGTGTCGATCAGCGCCGTATCCCAGGCGCCGTCCGGCGTCGCGAGCGCGGTCGCGCATGCGTCGCTCGGATCGGCCGCGACCTCGCCGCCCAGCGCGACGCGCAGCCAGTCCTTCGGCTGCACCGCCCAGCGTGCGTCCCGCAACGCCTGCGGTTCGTGTGCGGCCACCCAGCGCAACAGGGGGCCCGCCATGCCGGGCGCGACGGGATTCGGCGCGCCCGGCCAGTCGGCCGCGTCCGCTTCGCGCGCCGCGCGCGTATCGGGCCACAACAGCGCGGGCCGCACCGGCCGCCCGGCCGCATCGATCAGCACGACGCCGTGCATCTGGCCGGAGAGGCCGATCGCCGCGACCTGCGCGCGCTCGTCGGCCGGCAATCGCGCAGCGGCGCGCACGAGCGCCTGCCACCACACGTCGGGGGTGATTTCAGCCCAGCCGGGCTGCGGCGACGACAACGCATAGGGTTCGCTCGCAACCGCGCGCTCGACGCCATCGGCATCGAGCGTGACGAGTTTGACGGAGCCGGTACCGAGGTCGATTCCGAGCAGGCGCATGACGGGTTGGCGTATTCGAATAAACGGATATCGATGATAGCGGGATCGCGACATGCGGCCCGATTTGCGCGGCGATTTTGACGCGCTGGCGACGCGATAAAACGAAGCCGCGCACGACCGGTTTCACCCGGCTGCACATGGCGTGCCAAAACGGCCGCCAGCGGGTTAACCCGGCGCGATTTTCCGCCGGTCGTTTTTTCCACTATGCCGCGGTCGCGATACACACCATAAAGCCGCCGATATTTGACATGGGGGCCTGCACTATTTTGAAGGGCTATAAAACCGGGGAACCTCACTCCAGCGGCGTTTCCCGATGATCGACACCCTGTTTCATGCCGAAATGGCATATCGAACCAGCAAAGAACGGAATAGAACCCAGCGCTCTTGTTGCGATGTTCCATTCCGCATAACTTCGTATCACCCCGAAAACAAGATCATGGAGTGAGACAGATGCAATCGAACACGGTCCATCCGTGCGATGAGGTGCTGCCGACCGGCAAGCTTGTAACGCTTGGTCTCCAGCACGTCCTCGTCATGTACGCCGGCGCCGTCGCCGTGCCGCTTATCGTCGGCGGCGCGCTGAAGCTGCCGAAAGACCAGATCGCGTTCCTGATCAGCGCCGATCTGTTTTCGTGCGGCATCGCCACGCTGATCCAGACGCTCGGCCTGTGGATCTTCGGGATCCGCCTGCCCGTCATCATGGGCTGCACGTTCGCGGCCGTCGGCCCGATGATCGCGATCGGCACCAACCCCGGCCTCGGCATTCTCGACATCTTCGGCTCGACCATCGCGGCCGGCATCATCGGCATCGTGCTCGCGCCGATGATCGGCAAGCTGTTGCGGTTCTTCCCGCCGGTCGTCGTCGGCACCGTGATCGCGGTGATCGGGCTGTCGCTGATGGAAGTCGGGATCAACTGGGCGGCGGGCGGCGTCGGCAATCCGGAATACGGCAGCCCCGTCTACCTCGGCCTGTCGCTGCTCGTGCTCACGCTGATCCTGCTGATCAACAAGTTCGGCCGCGGCTTCCTCGCGAACATCTCGGTGCTGCTCGGCATCGTCGCCGGCTTCGTGATCGCGTTCGCGATCGGCCGCGTGAATACCGACGGCGTCGCGCACGCACCGTGGGTCGGCTTCGTGATGCCGTTCCACTTCGGCCTGCCGCACTTCGACCCGCTGTCGATCGCGACGATGGTCACGGTGATGTTCGTCACGTTCATCGAATCGACCGGCATGTTCCTCGCGGTCGGCGACATGGTCGATCGTCCGGTCAACCAGGAGCGCCTCGTGCGCGGCCTGCGCGTCGACGGTCTCGGCACGCTGATCGGCGGCATCTTCAACTCGTTTCCGCATACGTCGTTCTCGCAGAACGTCGGCCTGATCGGCGTGACGGGCGTGAAGAGCCGGTACGTCTGCGCGACGGGCGGCGTGATCCTGGTGCTGCTCGGCCTGTTCCCGAAGATGGCGCAGGTCGTCGCCTCGGTGCCGCCGTTCGTGCTCGGCGGCGCGGGCATCGTGATGTTCGGGATGGTGGCCGCGAACGGCATCAAGGTGCTGTCGAAGGTCGACTTCGTGAACAACTCGCACAACCTGTTCATCGTCGCCGTGAGCGTCGGGATGGGCCTCGTGCCGGTCGTGTCACCGCACTTCTTCTCGAAGCTGCCGCCCGCGCTCGCACCGATCCTGCACAGCGGCATCCTGCTTGCGTCCGCCTCCGCCGTGATCCTGAACATCGTGTTCAACGGCGTGAAGGGCGAGAAGGATGCACGTTGCGAAATCCGCCGCGCAGGGCACGACTTCGACGGACGCCCGGCCGACGCGCATCACTGATCGATCCGACCCGGATGCGCCAGGGCATGGCGCGATACGGTAGAGGAAAAACGCCACGGCTTGCCGTGGCGTTTTGCTTTGTGGCGAGTTGATTGGGCGACGATAGTGGTGGCGCCGGCGGCGCCGGTGATGACGATCCGCGATCGCTGCTTACCCAAACCGGCCGCAAAAAAAACGCCACGGACTTTCGTCCGTGGCGTCGTCGCATCCCGGAGACCGAGACTTCAGCGAACCGGAGCGGTCGCCCGCCCCTGCCCGCCTTCGTGCTTACCCGTTCGTCGCCGCTGCCGACGCAGGCGCCGGTGCGGCCGCCTTGTCGTAGTCGACCGTTTCGTCCGGTGCACGCGGCGTCTCGCCGGCGCGCTGGATCCAGCCGCCGCCCAATGCGCGGTACAGCGTGACCAGGTTCGTCCAGCGTGCCAGACGTGCGCTGATCAGCGACTGTTGCGCCGAGTACAGGTCGGTCTGCGCGGTCAGCACCGACAGATAGCTGTCGACACCGTTCTTGTAGCGCAGGTCCGACAGGTCGAAGCGTCGCTGCTGCGCGTGCTCGTTGCGCTCGAGCGCGGCGATCTGCTGATCGTACGTGCCGCGTGCAGCCAGCCCGTCCGACACTTCGCGGAACGCCGACTGGATCGCCTTCTCGTAGTTGGCGATCTCGATGCGCTTCTGCACGTTCGCGAGGTTCAGGTTCGCGATGTTCTGCCCGCCTTCGAAGATCGGCATCGTGATCTGCGGCGCGAACGACCACGCCGCCGTGCCGGCCTTGAACAGGCCGCCGAGCGTCGGGCTGCCGGTGCCGAACGCGCCCGTCAGCGAGATGCGCGGAAAGAACGCCGCGCGTGCCGCGCCGATGTTCGCGTTCGCGGCCAGCAGCGTCTGCTCGGCCTGCATCACGTCCGGACGACGCGTCAGCAGGTCGGAAGGCAGGCCGGCCGGCACGTCCGTCAGCAAGTTCTGCGCGTCGAGCGGCATGCCGGGCGGCAGGTCGTCCGGCAGCGGCTCGCCGATCAACAGCACCAGCCCGTTCAGCGCCTGCGCGCGTGCACGCGCCTGCGCCTGCTGGTTCGCGAGCGCCGTCTCGACGACCGTCTGCGCCTGACGCAGCTCGAGCTCGGAGCCCGTGCCGTTGTCGAACTGCAGCTTCGTGAGGTCGTACGACGCCTGTGCCGTCTTCAGCGTGTTTTCCGTGACCTGCAGCAGGTCGTCGGTGGACAGCAGCGTCAGATACTGGTCCGCGACCTGCGACACGAGCGAGATCTCGGTCGCCTGCCGCGCATACGACGTCGACAGGTACTGCGCGAGCGCCTGGTCCTTCAGGCTCTGCACGCGACCGAACAGGTCGAGTTCCCACGACGCGGAAACGCCGACGTTGTAGGCGCGCGAGATATACGGCGCCCCGGTCTGCGACAGGCCCTGCGGCACGCGCTGGATGCTGCCCGTGCCCGTGCCGTCGAGCGTCGGGAACAGGCCCGCGCGCGTGATCTGGTACTGCGCGCGCGCCGCCTCGATGTTCAGCACCGACACGCGCAGGTCGCGGTTGTTCTTCAGCGCGATCTCGATGAGCCGCTGCAGGCGCGGATCGACGAAGAATTCGCGCCAGCCGATGGCGGTCGCCGCCTGGCCGTTCGCGCTGCGCGCGCCGGCAGCGCCCGGCTGCGTCGCATAGACGCCGCCGGCCGGGTACGCCTGCGCGACGGGTGCGTCGGGCCGCGTGTAATGCGGCGCCATCGTGCAGCCCGTGGCAAAGAGCGCGACCGCGATTGCAGTCAAAGCGTGTTTTTGCATCATCACTGTCCCTTGTTGCCTTCGTCGCCGTTGCCCGGCTTCTCTTCGTGGTGCGAGTGCTCCTGAGCCAGACGCAGCGCCTGGTCGACGTCTTCCTTCTCGCCGCTGAAGATCGCGCGGATCTTCACGAAGAACATCGGGATCATGAAGATCGCGAGGAACGTCGCCGTGATCATCCCGCCGATCACGCCCGTGCCGATCGCGTGCTGGCTCGCCGAACCCGCGCCGTTGCTGATCGCGAGCGGCATCACGCCGAGAATGAACGCGAGCGACGTCATCAGGATCGGACGCAGCCGCAGGCGCGCTGCTTCCAGCGCGGCCTCGATCGGCCCCATCTTCTCCGTCATCTGCAGTTCGCGCGCGAACTCCACGATCAGAATCGCGTTCTTCGCGGACAAGCCCACGGTGGTCAGCAGGCCGACCTGGAAGAACACGTCGTTCTCGAGGCCGCGCATCGTCGCCGCGAGCAGTGCGCCGATCACGCCGAGCGGCACCACCATGATCACCGAGAACGGGATCGACCAGCTTTCATACAGCGCCGCGAGACACAGGAACACGACGAGGATCGAGATCGCATACAGGATCGGCGCCTGCGAACCCGACTGGATTTCCTGGAACGACAGGCCGGTCCACGAATAGCCGATACCGACCGGCAGCTTCTTCGCGAGCCCTTCCATCGCGGTCATCGCCTGGCCGGTCGACTTGCCCGGCGCGGCCTGACCCTGGATTTCCATCGCCGAGACGCCGTTGTAGCGCTCGAGCTTCGGCGAACCGTACGTCCAGTGGCCGGTTGCGAACGCGCTGAACGGCACCATCCCGCCCGACCCGTTGCGCACGTACCAGATGTTCATGTCCTCCGGCGTCATCCGGAACGGCGCGTCGGCCTGCACATACACCTTCTTGATCCGGCCGTCGGTGTCGAGGAAGTTGTTCACGTACTTCGACGCCCACGCGATCGAGAACGTCTGGTCGATCGCCTCCGCCGTCACGCCGAGCGCATTCGCCTTCTCGCGGTCGATGTCAACCTTGTACTGCGGCGTGTCGTTCAGGCCGTTCGGGCGCACGCCCTGCAGCGTCGGATCCTTCGAGGCCATCCCGAGCAGCTGGTTACGCGCGGCCATCAGCGCGTCGTGGCCGAGACCGGCGTTGTCCGTCAGCTCGAAGTCGAAGCCCGCGGCCGTACCGAGTTCGGGAATCGACGGCGGGTTGAACGGGATCACGATCGCGTCCTTGTAGCCGGCGTAGCGACCGAACATCCGGCCGATCAGCGCCTGGACCTTCTGGTTCGCATGCTGACGCTGCGAGTAGTCCTTCAGCCTCACGAACACGAGACCGGAGTTCTGGCCGCGGCCCGCGAAGCTGAAGCCGTTGACCGTGAACGCCGATTCGACGATTTCCTTCTCGTCCTTCAGCAGGTAGTCGGAAATGTTCGCGAGCGTCTTCGCGGTCGTTTCCTGCGTCGAGCCCGACGGCGTCTGCACGATCACGAACATCAGGCCCTGGTCTTCATCCGGCAGGAACGACTTCGGCAGGCGCACGAACAGCAGGCCGACCGCGACGATCACGACCAGGTAGATGATGAGCCAGCGGCCCGAACGCTTGATCACGTGGTGCACGCCGACGTGGTACTTGTCGCGGCTGTTGTTGAACGTGCGGTTGAACCAGCCGAAGAAGCCCTTCTTCTCTTCGTGATGCCCTTGCGGGATCGGCTTGAGGATCGTCGCGCACAGCGCGGGCGTCAGAATCAACGCGACCAGCACCGACAGCACCATCGCCGACACGATCGTCAGCGAGAACTGACGATAGATCGCGCCGACCGAACCGCCGGAGAACGCGACCGGCACGAACACCGCCGACAGCACCAGCGCCACGCCGACGAGTGCGCCGGTGATCTGGCCCATCGCCTTGCGGGTCGCCTCCTTCGGTGACAGGCCCTCTTCCGCCATCACGCGCTCGACGTTCTCGACCACCACGATCGCATCGTCGACCAGCAGGCCGATCGCGAGCACGAGGCCGAACATCGACAGCGTGTTGATCGAGAAGCCCACCAGCGACATGATCGCGAACGTGCCGAGCAGCACCACCGGCACCGCGATCGTCGGGATGATCGTCGCCCGCAGGTTCTGCAGGAACAGATACATCACGAGGAACACGAGCACGATACCTTCGAGCAGCGTCTTGACCACTTCCTCGATCGACAGCTTCACGAACGGGGTCGTGTCGTACGGATACTTCACGACGAGGCCGTGCGGGAAGAACGGTGCGAGCTCGTCGATCTTCGCGCGCACGGCTTTCGCGGTCGCGAGCGCGTTCGCGTTGGTCGCGAGCTGGATACCGAGTGCCGCGGTCGGCTGACCGTTGTACTTCGTGTCGAAGTTGTAGTTTTCGCCGCCGAGGCCGATCTGCGCGACGTCCTTCAGGCGAACCTGCGAGCCGTCCTGGTTGACCTTCAGCAGGATGTTGCCGAACTGCTCGGGCGTCTGCAGCAGCGTCGATTCGGTGATCGTCGCCTGCAGCACGGTGCCCGGCTTGGCCGGCGTGCCGCCGATCTGGCCGCCCGCGATCTGCACGTTCTGTGCGGTGATCGCCGAGCTCACGTCGACCGGCGTGAGGCCGTAGTTCGTCAGGCGGGTCGGGTCGAGCCAGATCCGCATCGCGTACTGCGAGCCGAACAGCGTGACGGTGCCGACGCCGTTCAGCCGGCTGATCGGATCCTTCACGTGCGACGCCACGAAGTTCGCGAGGTCGTACTTGTTCATGCTGCCGTCTTCGGAGTTGAAGGCGAGCACCAGCAGGAAGCTGCTGCTCGACTTCGTCACCGACAGGCCGAGCTGCTGCACGACCTGCGGCAGAACCGGCGTCGCGAGCGACAGCTTGTTCTGCACCTGGACCTGCGCGATGTCGGCGTTGGTGCCCGGCGCGAACGTCAGCGTGATCGTCGCGTTGCCCGAGTCGTCACTGGTCGACGACATGTACAGGAAGTTGTCGAGACCGCTCATCTGCTGCTCGATCACCTGCGTCACCGTGTCTTCCACCGTCTTCGCGGAAGCGCCCGGGTAGTTCGCGGTGATCTGGATCGATGGCGGCGCGATCGTCGGATACTGCGCGATCGGCAGCGTGAAGATCGCCGCGACCCCGGCCAGCATCAGGATGATGGCGATCACCCACGCGAAGATCGGGCGATCGATAAAAAACTTTGCCATGAAACAGGCTCCCTGTTATTGCGCGCTCGAAGCAGCGGCAGCACTCGCCGGCGCGGCGCCCGATGCGGCGGCACCGGACGCGGCGGCGGCGCCGGAACCGGCGGCAGCCGGCGCGGCGGTGGCAGCGGCGACACCCGATGCGGCGCCGGCCGCCGGTGCGAGTTGTGCCTCCACCGACTTCACGGTCGCGCCCGGACGCACCTTCTCGACGCCCTGCACGATCACGTGATCGCCCGCCTGCAGACCGCCTTCGACGATCCAGTCCTGGCCGCGCATGCCCGACGTCTTCAGCTGACGCGGCTCGACCTTGTTGCTCGCGTTCACCACCATCGCGATCGCCTGGCCCTTCTGGTCATGCGTGACGCCGATCTGCGGCACCAGGAACGCGTTCTCGTTCACGCCTTCCTCGATCCGCGCGCGCACGAACATCCCCGGCAGCAGCACGCGGCCCGGGTTCGGGAAGACCGCGCGGATCGTCACCGAGCCGGTTGCCTGGTCGACCGTCACGTCGGAGAACTGCAGCTTGCCGGCTTCCGAATACGTCTTGCCGTCCTCGAGGATCAGCGACACCTTCGCCGCGCCCGGGCCGCTCGTCTTCAGGCGGCCGCTCTGCACGTCCTGGCGCAGCTTCAGCCCCTCGAGGCTCGATTGCGTGAGGTCCACGTACACCGGGTCGAGCTGCTGCACCGTCGACATCAGCGTCGCCTGGCTCGCCTGCACGTAGGCGCCCGGCGTCACTTGCGAAATGCCGACGCGGCCCGTGATCGGCGAGACCACGTCCGTGTAGCCGAGGTTGATCTGTGCGGTATCGACCGCCGCCTTGCCGGCCGCGACGTCCGCCGCGGCCTGCCCCTGGGTGGCCACCGCGTTGTCGTAGTCCTGCTTGCTGACCGCGTTCGCGGCCACGAGCACCTTGTAGCGCGCGACCAGTGCGTTCTGCGTGACGAGGTTCGCCTGCGCCTTCGCGAGCGTCGCCTTCGCGCTGTTCAATGCCGCGATGTACGGCGCCGGATCGATCTTGTAGAGACGTTGGCCAGCCTTGACGTCGGTGCCTTCGGTGAATTCACGGCGCAGCACGATGCCGTCGACCCGCGCGCGCACCTGCGCGACGAGGAATGCGCTGGTACGGCCCGGCAGTTCGCTGAAGATGGGCACGGCTTGCGGCTGGACGGTGACGACGCCGACTTCCGGCGTTTGCGGCGGCGGTGCCGATTCTTTTTTTCCGCATGCAGCCAGGAAAACCGCGGCTGCCGCGACAGTGATCAAGCGGTATGGAACCCGTTCGACGCGCATGGAGCGACCTCTGTGTGTAACCAATGGAATAAGTGCAGCACCCGACGGGAGCGCAACACGGATGCGCCTCGCGGCGCAGATCGAACACCTGAATTACTGGACTGCTGGATACAGCAAGTCGGCACGAGACCTCCATGCCGACGAGATGCCGCGAACTGCGGACTGGTACTTTGGCGGGAATCAGCAGAGTGGGATATTAACTGATTGCCACTTTGGTCATTCGATCGTAGGGTGGTATTGTATATACATTCACGAATGTATGTAAAAAGCCCGCTCGCCCTTCGCCAACCGCTAGGTCTTACGAATTATTACCAGTCGCAAGCATAGCCCGTCCGCACAGCGACGACGAGGGTTACGGACCCTATATTCATCTACGATCGATTCATTCAGGCCTGCACATGGTCAGACGCACCAAGGAGGAGGCGCTCGAGACGCGCAACCGCATTCTCGACGCCGCCGAACACGTGTTCTTCGAGAAGGGCGTGTCGCACACTTCACTCGCGGACATCGCCCAGCACGCCGGCGTGACGCGCGGCGCGATCTACTGGCATTTCGCGAACAAGAGCGAGCTGTTCGACGCGATGTTCGACCGTGTGTTCCTGCCGATCGACGAGCTCAAGCGGATGCCGCTCGATGCGCCCGGCGGCAATCCGCTGGAGAAAATCCGCAGGATCCTGATCTGGTGCCTGCTCGGCGTGCAGCGCGACTCGCAGTTGCGGCGCGTGTTCAGCATCCTGTTCATGAAGTGCGAGTACGTCGCGGACATGGAGCCGCTGCTGCAGCGCAACCGCGCGGGGATGAGCGAGGCGCTGCACGCGATCGATGCCGATCTCGCGGGCGCCGTGCGGCTCAAGCTGCTGCCCGAGCGGCTCGACACATGGCGTGCGACGCTGATGCTGCACACGCTCGTCAGCGGTTTCGTGCGTGACATGCTGATGCTGCCCGACGAGATCGACGCCGAGCAGCATGCGGAACAGCTCGTCGACGGCTGCTTCGACATGATGCGTTACAGCCCGGCGATGCTGAAGACGAACGACTGACCGGCGGCCCCTCCGCCGGCGCGCCGCGCACCGCGGCATCGCGACCGGCCGGTCGATCCGGCCACGCGCGGGCGGCAGCGCCGCTCCGCCCGGTCGCCCCCCCTGCTCTCCCCGATTCGCTCAGGCCGCCTTCGCGCGTTGCGCGCGGGCCCGCCGGTTCGACGCGGCCACCGAATCGCGCGCCGGCATCGCCGCGCCGCCGAGTCCCGCGATCCATGCATCGGTCGACATCACGGCCGCGAAATTCGACTGAAACACCACCGTGTACGCGCGGTGAATCTCTTCGGCACTCGCCGCGCCCGCTTCGTTCTCGTACGGCAACGCGCCGGTCGCATCCGCCAGATACTCGACGGCGAGCCCCGCGTGCGCCGCGTGATAGACCGTCGACGCATTGCAGTTGTGCGTCATGTAGCCGGCGACCGCGAGCGTGTCGATGCCGTGCGCGTCGAGCCATGCGGCGAGATCGGTGCCGGCGAACGAACTGGCCTGCGCCTTCACGATCAGGTGCGCATACGGCCGGTCGGCGACGACCGGATGCAGCGCGACGCCGTCCGTGCCCGGCGCGAAGATCGGCGCGCCCGCCGGCGCGACGTGCTGGACGACGATCACGGGCACGCCGGCCGCGTGCGCGGCGTCGATCGCGCGGCCGATGTTCGCCAGCGATGCGTCGACGGGCGGATATTCGATCGGCAGGTTGCCCGTCACGTATTCGTTCTGGACATCGATCACGATCAGCGCACGGCGGGAAGCGGAAGT
The DNA here is from genome assembly GCF_001521985.1 of Burkholderia sp. RF4-BP95. Classification (NCBI taxonomy): domain Bacteria; kingdom Pseudomonadati; phylum Pseudomonadota; class Betaproteobacteria; order Burkholderiales; family Burkholderiaceae; genus Burkholderia; species Burkholderia sp. RF4-BP95. The sequence continues at coordinate 87,981 of NZ_LOSX01000027.1, forward strand.
CAATTGGGCATTCGGCATGGCAGGCTCCGGTTTCGGCGGCGCCGCCCCGCTCCGGAACGGGGCGGCCAGCAGCGCGATGCGATGCATTGTCGGATCGCATCGCGCTGACGGACAGTGGCCTGATAGCCATTCTTCGATAGAATCGGGCCATCACCCTTCCGGAGCCAATCATGCGCGCCGCCGCGTCGTCCGTTGCCCCTGCCCCGACCGTCGTCGCCGTGATCGCGTACGACGGCATCAGCCCGTTTCACCTGTCGGTGCCGTCCGTCGTGTTCGGCAAGGAACGCGACGCGGCCGCGATGCCCGCGTTCGAGTTCCGCGTGTGCTCGGCCGAGCGCGGCCCGCTGTCGACGACGGGCGGCTTCACGATCACCGCGCCGTACGGGCTCGAGGCGCTCGACGACGCGGACATCGTCATCGTCCCGGCATGGCGCGACCCCGACGAAGCACCGCCTGACGTGCTGGTCGATGCGGTCCGCGCGGCCGCCGCGCGCGGCGCGCAGGTCGTCGGCCTGTGCCTCGGCGCGTACGTGCTCGCCGCGGCCGGGCTGCTCGACGGGCGCCCGGCCACGACGCATTGGGCGTGGGCCGACGACTTCGCGCAGCGCTTTCCGCGCGTGAAGCTCGACCCCGACGTGCTGTACGTCGACGACGGCAACCTGATGACGTCGGCCGGCACGGCAGCGGGGCTCGACTGCTGCCTGCACGTCGTGCGGCGGCGCTTCGGCTCGGACGCCGCGAACCGGATCGCGCGCCGTCTCGTGATCCCGCCGCACCGCCAGGGCGGGCAGGCGCAATACGTGCCGCAGCCGGTCGCCGCGCATCCGCGCGACGCGCGGCTCGCGGGCCTGCTCGACTGGGTGCGCGCGCATCTGGACATCGCGCACAGTGTGGATTCGCTCGCCGAACGCGTGCTGATGAGCCGGCGCACGTTCACGCGCCACTTCCGCCAGGCGACGGGCACGACCGTCACCGCGTGGCTGCAGGCCGAGCGGCTCACGCGCGCGCAGCATCTGCTGGAAACGACGGGACAATCGATCGACGCGGTCGCACAGGCGGCCGGTTACGGCTCGAGCGTGTCGCTGCGCCAGCATTTCGCGGGCGCGCTCGGCACGTCGCCGTCGGCCTATCGGAGGGAATTTCGCGGCGCCGCGCCCGATGCGCGGCGCTAATGGCCGCCGCGCCGCCGGCGCTCGACCGCGTATGGCGGTGGCCGCCGGCCGCTCAGACGCCGTTGATCCAGCGCGCCGCATACAGCAGCAGCGCGACGAACACGACGATCGCCGCCCACGCCCAGACGGGCAGCGGGCCGGATTCGCGATGATGCACGGCGCTCGCGACGCGGCCGCTCAGCGCGCCGCCGAGGTGCGGCGGTAGCGGACGCTTCGCCGCGGCCATCAGCGACGCGGGCCGCAGGAACACATGCTGGCGACGCTGCGGGCTCGAACGCGCGCGGTTCGGCACGAGACCGTGCTTCGCCTGCACGACCGCGCAAAATTCCCGGAAGAAATCGTCGGTCCACGCGTGCAGCGCATTCTCGATCTGCCGTGCCGGCAGTTCGGCGAGCGGCCCGCTCGCCGTCGCCCACACGACGTATTCGATGCGCGTCGCGGCCGCGTCGTCATCGTCCGGCCGCAGCACCAGCTCGACCTGCCCGCGCAGCGCGCCGAGACCGTCGGCCCGCGCCTTGAAGTTGAGCACGCGGCGCGGCTGGCCTTCCGCGTCGCCCTGCTCGCTCGCCGAATGCGCACGCACGTCGTAGCGCGCACGCAGCGGGCCGAGCGGCACCGTGATGGTCAGCGCGAATTCGCCGTGCGCGTGCTTCACGAAGGATTCGCAATGGTCGAAGCTCGCCCGCAGCAACGCGAGATCCTCGAGGGCCTCCCGCACGACGGCCGGCGCGAGCGGTACGCGTAACGTGTCGTTCAGTTCCATGATGCCTCCCCGATGAACGCGCGCCGCATCAGGACGTCTCGATGAGACTGTCGACCCGCGCGACATCGAAGGCGACGTAGTGCGCCAGCGCGGACGCGGTCTCCCCCGGTGCCTCGTAACTCCATGCGGCGTTCTCGATCACGCCGTCTTCCGTCTGCAGGTTGAAATACACCGCACGGCCCCTCACCGGACAATCCGTCGTGACGCTCGACTTCACGAGCCGGTGCATGTTGACGTCGCCGCGCGGCAGGTAATGGATGTCCGGCAGGCCCGTTTCGCGCACGGTCAGCGCGCCGTGCGAATCGGCATACGTGATGCCGCGATGGATCACGCGCACGCGGTGGCGGTTCGGCACGATCTCGAGGCGAGGGTCGGCAGCATCGGACATCGTTTCTCCTCCGGACGGCGGCCCCGGCGGGCAAGCCGGGCGCAGGAAACGAAAAAGCCACGGCACAGGTGCCGTGGCTCTCATTATGGGCGAAACCGCCTCCGATTGCGCGGCCTGGCCGCGCCCGCGCGATACGCTACTGCGCACTCCACTGGAACGCGGCCTTCGCCCCGCCCTTCGCACCGACCGTGACCGCGCGCGATTCGTCGCTGCCCTGGTACGACGCGTGCACGGTGTAGCGCCCAGGCGGCAGCTTCACGAGCATGTACGGCCCGCGCGCGTCCGTCGTCAGCAGCTCGGTGCCCTTGCCGTCGACGATCCGCACATGGACGTCGGCCAGGAATTCGCCACCCTTGCCGGTGAAGCGCAGTGCGAGCGGCCACGCCGCTTCGCTCTGCTCGAATGCCGTCGATTGATCCTTGCCGATGCCACCCGACACGTAGCTGACATCGCCCTGCTGGCTCGCCGCGGGCAAGCCGTCCGATTGCGCGTACGCGCCGGGCGCGGCGACGGCGAAGCCGGCGGCCAGCGCCGCGGCGGCGGCAAATCGGGACACGTTGCGTAGATATTGCATGGCTCCCTCCTTTTCGGGTCGGAACACAGCACCACGGGCCGAACGCCGGCAGCGCCCGCCAAGGCCGGCGAAGCCGGCCCGCAGCGGCCGCCGGTCAGCTCAGGTCGACCGGCACGAAGATCTGTGCATTATCGCGCTGGATCAGGAGAGCAAGACTGTTGCCCGCTCCCTTGACCGCGTCGCGCAACTGCTCGGGGCTCGTGACCGGGCGGCCGTTCACCGCGAGGATCACGTCGCCGGGCTGGATGCCCGCGCTGGCTGCCGGACCGCCGGCCTGCTGCACGATCAGCCCGTGCGACAGGCTGGTGGCGCTGCGCTCCTGCGGCGTGAGCGGACGCACCGCGACGCCGAGGCGCCCCTGCTCGACGGGGCCGCCGTCGTTCGAGGCCAGCTTCGCGTCGGACATCGCGCCGAGCGTCACGCTGATCGACTTCTTCGACTTGTCGCGCCACACCTGCAGATCGGCCTTCGAGCCCGGCTTCAGGTTCGCGATCTGCGCGGGCAGCGACGTGGAATCGGCAACCGGCGAGCCGTTGACCGCGAGAATCACGTCGCCCGGCTGCAAGCCCGCCTTCGCGGCCGGGCCGTTCGGGTCGACCGAGCTGACGAGCGCGCCGTCCGGCTTCTGCAGCCCGAACGAGCTCGCGAGCGTCTGGTTCAGCCCCTGCACGGCGACGCCGAGGCGGCCGCGGCTCACATGGCCCGTCTTCACGAGCTCGTCCTTGACCTTGATCGCCTCGTTGATCGGGATCGCGAACGACAGGCCCTGGAAGCCGCCCGTCTGCGAATAGATCATCGAGTTGATGCCGATCACCTCGCCCTGCAGGTTGAACAGCGGGCCGCCCGAGTTGCCGGGGTTCACGGGCACGTCGGTCTGGATGAACGGCGTGTAGTTCTCGTCGGGCAGCGAGCGCGATTTCGCGCTGATGATGCCGGACGTGACCGTATTGTCGAAGCCGTACGGCGAGCCGATCGCGACGACCCACTGGCCGACCTTGCTCTGTGCCGGATCGCCGATCTTCACGGTCGGCAGGCCGCTCGCGTCGATCTTCAGCACGGCGACGTCGGACTGCTTGTCGGCGCCGACGACCTTCGCCTTGTACTCGCGCTTGTCGGTCAGCTTGACCGTGACGACGTTCGCGCCGTCGATCACGTGCGCGTTGGTGAGGATGTACCCGTCCGCGCTGACGATGAATCCCGAACCGAGGCTCGCGCTCGGCTGGTCGTCCGGCTGCGTGTCGCCGCCCATGCCCGGCATCTGGCCGTAGAAGTGCTTGAAGAACTGGTAGAACGGATCGCTCGGATCCATCGGCAGCTGCGGCTGCGGCACGCGCCGCGACACCTGCTTCACGACGTGCTTCGCGCTGATGTTCACGACCGCCGGGCCGTAGGTTTCGACCAGCCCGGAGAAATCGGGAATGCCGGTCTTCGCCGCGGCCTCGGCCGGCATCAGCGCGGCGGCCTGCGCGGGCGTGATGATCTGCGGATCGGCGCGGCGGGTGCCTGCGACATAGCCGGCGGACAGGGCAGCCGCCACGGCGACCGCGACGGCGCCGCGCGCAAGGAATCGGGTGTTCATCGTAGGACCTCCTCTTTGTTAGGACGCAGCGTAACGACCCTGACTTAAAGGAGGCTTAATCGACCTTAAACGGGGCTTAGGCCACCGCCGGCGCCGTTCGTCATACGGATTCGGATGCCTGCGGCACCTGCGCCGGCATCTCGGCATCGCGGAACACGACGCTCACGAGCAGGCCGCCCGCGGCCGCGTCGCCGAGCGTCACCGTCGCGCCCTGCTGCGCCGCGACGCGCTTGACGATCGCCAGCCCGAGCCCGCTGCCCGACACGTCGGCGCGCGCCCGCGCGGAGCTGTCGCGGTAGAAGCGGTCGAACACGCGCTCGCGCTCGTCGGCCGGGATGCCGGGGCCGCTGTCGCCGATCTGCACGCACACGCGGCCGGCCGCGTCGCGAGTCAGCGACACGTCGATGCGGCCGCCGTCCGGCGTGTACTTCACCGCGTTGTCGAGCAGGTTGCCGAACATCACGCGCAGCGCGCCGACATCCGCGACGACGGTCGCCGCGCTGCTCTCCTCGAAGCCGAGATCGATGCTGTGCCGTTGTGCGAGCGGCGCATGCGCGGCCACGCATTCGACGAGCAGCGCCTGCAGGTCGACCGGCTCGCGCATCGTCGCGCCATCCGGTTCGGCGCGCGCCAGCGCGAGCAACTGCTCGGCGAGGCGCGTCGCGCGCGTGACGCCGGCCTGCAGATCGGCGACCGCCTCGCGGCGCGACGTGTCGTCCTTCGCGCGCGCGACGAGCTGCGCCTGGATCTGCACGGCCGCGAGCGGCGTGCGCAGTTCGTGCGCGGCATCGGCGACGAAGGCCTTCTGCGTGTCGAGCGCCGCCGACAGCCGCGCGAGCAGCCCGTTCAGCGCACGCACGAGCGGCTGCACCTCGAGCGGCAGACGCGCATCGGGCAACGGATCGAGCGCTTCCGGCCGACGCGCCTCGACCGCGCGCGTCACGCGGCCGAGCGGCGCGAGCCCGCGCCCGACGATCACCCAGACCGCCGCGCCGAGGAACGGCAGCAGCACGATCAGCGGCCACAGCGTGCGCAGCGCCACGTTCGCGGCGAGCCGGTTGCGCACCGACAGCGGCTGTGCGAGCTGCACGACGTTGTCGCCGACGATCGCGCCGTACACGCGCCATTCGCCGCGATCGGTGCGCTCGGTCGAGAAGCCGAGCTCCGCGCGCGGCGCGATCGGCGCACGCGGATGCGAGAAGTACATCAGCACGCCGTTGCGGTTCCAGATCTGGATCACGATGCCTTCGTCGCCGTTGGTGCGCGAACCGAACACCTGCGAAAACGGCTCGGACGGCAGCGCCGCGGCGATTTCCTGCAGCTGGTAGTCGAACAGCTCGTTCGCCTCGGCGAGCGCCTGCCGATAGATGAGCCAGCCCGCGGCGCCCACGCCCGCGACGACGATCGCGAGCAGCCAGATCAGCAATTGATGACGAATCGACCTCACGCGTCAGCTTTCCTTGACGACCATGTAGCCGAGCCCGCGCACGTTGCGGATCAGGTCCGAGCCGAGCTTCTTGCGCAGCGCGTGGATGTAGACCTCGACCGTGTTGCTGCCGATCTCCTCGCCCCAGCCGTACATCTTTTCCTCGAGCTGGCTCTTCGACAGCACCGCGCCGGGCCGCGCGAGCAGCGCCTCGAGCAGCGCGAACTCGCGCGCGGACAGCGCGACGGGCGCGCCGTCGAGCGTCACCTGATGCGACGCGGGATCGAGCGTCAGCGCGCCGTGACGGATCAGCGACTCGCTGCGCCCCGCCTGGCGGCGGATCAGCGCGCGCATCCGCGCGCCCAGTTCGTCGAGGTCGAACGGCTTGACGAGGTAGTCGTCGGCGCCCGCGTCGAGCCCCTTCACGCGATCGGCCACCGCATCGCGCGCGGTGACGATCAGCACCGGCAACGACAGCCCGCGCGCGCGCAAAGTGCGCAGCACGTCGATGCCGTCGCGCTTCGGCAGGCCGAGGTCGAGCAGCAGAAGGTCGTACGTCTCGCCGCCGAGCGCCGTGAGCGCGGCGTCGCCGTCCTGCACCCAGTCGACTGCGAAGCCGTCGGCGCGCAACGCCTTGCGTACGCCCTCGGCAATCATTCGATCGTCTTCAACAAGCAGAATCCGCATCGGAGCTGGAACCCATCGGGCGAGTGAAACATGGCGACCATTGTAGCGCCGCGAATCGCGTGCGCCCCGTGCAATGCAACAGAAAGGCGGATTGCAAGGGGCGTGTGCGCACTTGTCTCTACAATGTGCGCTCCGGCGCCGCGCGCGCCCTGCCCGAATCCCGTGCTTTTCCCGTATTCGCCCATGCCGATTTCCGATCTTTCCGCCCGGTTCGCCCCCCGCGCCCGCCCGTTCCTGCGCGCGGCCGCCGTCGTCGCCACCTGCACGGCCCTTGCGTTCGCACCGTCCGCGCAGGCCCGCAAGAAGCCCCACAAGGAAGCGCGCAAGACCGCCGTCGTGTCGCCCGCTGCGCGGGCGGCCGGCCTGCCGGCGTCCGTACTCGTCGCGCTGCAGCGCGCGAAGGTGCCGGCATCGGCGATGAGCGTCGTCGTCGAGCGCGTCGGCGACCCCGAGCCGCTGATCGCATGGAATGCGAACCGACCGATGATGCCCGCGTCGACGATGAAGCTCGTCACGACCTTCTCGGGCCTGTCGATCCTCGGCCCCGACTACCGCTGGCGCACGACCGCGTACGCGGACGGCCCGGTCGATCCGGACGGCACGCTGCAGGGCAACCTGTACATCAAGGGCACCGGCGATCCGAAGCTCGTACCGGAGGAACTGATCGACCTCGTCGACAAGATCCGCAAGGCCGGCGTCAAGCGCGTGGCCGGCGGGCTCGTGCTCGACAAGAGCTATTTCGCCGCGTCGACGCGCGACCTGCCGTCGTTCGACGACGACGCGAGCGCACCGTACAACGTCGGCCCCGATCCGCTGCTGTATGCGTTCAAGGCCGTGTCGTTCACGGTTACGCCGGGCGACGACGGCAAGATCGCCGTCGACGTGCTGCCGCCGCTCGCGAACCTGTCGATCGACAACCAGCTGTACGAAGGCACCGGGTCGTGCGGCGCGGCTGCCGCGGCCGCGCGCCCGACGCTGTCGGCCGGCGGCGGGATCATGACCGCGTCGTTCGCCGGCGACTATCCGCTCCGCTGCGGTGCGCACACGACCAACCTCGCGATCCTCGATCACACGACGTTCTTCGCGCGCGGCTTCCTCGCGCTGTGGCAGCAGGACGGCGGGACGATCGCGGGCCCGGTCAGCGAAGGCAAGGTGCCGACCGCCGCGCGCCCGCTCGCCGTCCATCACAGCCCCGTGCTCGGCAGCATCGTCTACGACATCAACAAGTTCAGCAACAACGTGATGGCGCGCAACCTGTTCCTGACGATCGGCGCGGCCACCGGCAAGCCGCCCGCGAGCCCCGAGCAGTCGAGCCGCGCGATTCACGCGTTCCTGCAGAAGAGCGGAATCGCGATGCCCGACCTCGACCTCGAGAACGGCTCGGGCCTGTCGCGCGAGGAGCACGTGAGCGCGCAGTCGCTCGCCGCGCTGCTGCAGGCCGCGAACGCGAGCCCCGTCGCGCAGGCGTTCATCGATTCGCTGCCGATCGCCGGCATCGACGGCACGATGAAGAACCGCCTGACCAACGCCGGCGTGCTCGGCAACGCGCACATCAAGACCGGCACGCTGCGCGACGTGCGCGCGATCGCGGGCTACGTCGCGGGCGCCGACGGCCAGAGCTACATCGTCGTCAGCTTCATCAACGACGATCACGCGGAAGCCGCGCGCGCCGCGCACGACACGCTGCTCGAATGGATCTACGCGGGCGCGCACTGACGACGCACTCGCCGCGACGCGGCGCACGCATGCCCGGCTGTCGGCTTGCGTCGATCACGGTAAGACGCCCCGCCCCCGGGGTTTCGCCCCGTATGGTTTGAAACGGCCCCGGCCGCGAGCGCGCCGCGCACGGGCCGCCAGCCGTGCCCGCAAAACGGGGCCGCACCGCGCGGCCCCGTTCCACATGACTTCCGTAGAAACCCTGTCCTCGAGAAAACGCCGGGCCGCCCCAGGTTTTCTTGCCCCCTCGGGGGGCCTGGCGCGAAGCGACAGGTTTGGGGGCGCTCTGAGGGAACCCTCTACGCTCCCCCCTCGCCTAGCGCGTGGCGATTGCGTAGGCTGTTGGCCTGACCGATATCTACAACGGGCCGTACGCCCGGCCACACGGCTTGCAGGGGAAAGGAGGAGACACGTCCATGCGATTCGACGTCGAATTGCTTCTGCTCGCGCTGGCGCCCGTCTTCCTGCTCTGCATCGCGTGGGAAGCCTGGCACCTCGCCCGCACGCGTGCGCAGGACCATGTCTATGCGTGGCGCGACACGCTGTGCAACGCGGCGCTCGCCCTGATGCACCAGGGCGCCGACAAGCTCGCGTGGCTGTTCGTGATCCCCGTTTATGCGTACTGCTACGCACATTTCCGGCTGTTCACGTGGCACGACGGCTGGCTGTCGTTCGCCGTGCTGTTCGCCGGCCAGGACTTCCTCTACTACGTGTTCCATCGCGCGAGCCATCGCGTGCGCTGGCTGTGGGCCGCGCACGTCGTGCATCACTCGTCCGAGCGGATGAATTTCTCGACCGCGTTCCGGCAGAGCCTGATGTATCCCGTCGCGGGCATGTGGGCGTTCTGGCTGCCGCTCGCGTTCCTCGGCTTTCCGCCGCAGCAGATCGTCGGCATCGTGCTGATCAACCTCGCGTTCCAGTTCTTCGTGCACACGCAGGCGATCGGCAAGCTCGGCTGGCTCGAATACGTGTTCAACACGCCGTCGATTCATCGCGCGCACCACGCACGTAATCCGCGCTACATCGACCGCAATTACGCAGGTGTGCTCGTGATCTGGGACCGCCTGTTCGGCAGCTACGTCGAGGAGTCGCCCGACGATCCGCCGCAATACGGAATCGTCGAGCCGCTCGGCTCGAACAATCCGCTCGTCGCGACGTTTCACGAGTGGGTGTCGATGGCGGCCGACGCGTTGCGCGTCCACGGATGGCGCAACAAGCTGCGCGCGATTTTCGGCCCGCCCGAATGGGCGAGCGCTTATCATGCGCAGATCGCCGAGGCCGCGAATCGCGATCCGCGCACCGTGCCGCTTGCGGCCGTGCGCGACCAATAACCGTTTCAGCCAACGGCCGCCGCGCAGCCCGGATCCGAGCCGGCGCGCGGCAGATGAGAAACACATCGGGCCATATCTACGAGGAGATCGAACGATGCAGTCACAACGACAATTCCCGCCGCGCACCCGTCAACGCCTGCTGCGCACCGCGCAGGTCGCGATCGCGGGCGCCGCGCTCGCCCTGCTCGCCGCGTGCGGCGGCGGCGACGACAACAACAGCAGCGCGTCGAACACGCCGCCGTCCGGCGTGAAGATGCAGGTCGTGTCGTTCGGCGACAGCCTGTCGGACGCCGGCACCTACTCGCAGATCAAGCTCGGCTTCGGCGGCGGCCGCTTCACGACCAACCCCGGCCAGGTGTGGACGCAGGACGTCGCGCAGTACTACGGCGACACGCTGCAGCCCGCGAACCAGGGTGGCTTCGGCATTCCGCTGCAGGCCACGGGCGGCCTCGGCTACGCGCAGGGCGGCTCGCGCGTGACGCTGCAACCGGGTATCGGCCACGCGGCCTCGAGCGTGCCGAACGCCGACTACGCGCAGGCCACGACGACTCCGATCGCCGACCAGGTCAAGCAATATCTGACGCAGCACGGCAGCTTCAACGCCGGCCAGATCGTGCTGATCAACGGCGGCGCCAACGACATCTTCTATCAGGCACAGGTCGCGCAGGCGCAGGGCAACACGCCGGCCGCGCAGCTCGCGGCCGCGCAGGCGATCGGCCTCGCCGCGCAGCAGCTCGGCGGCATCGTCCAGCAGATCGTCGCGGCCGGCGCGTCGCACGTGTTCGTCGCGACGGTGCCGGACATCGGCGGCACGCCGCTCGCGCTGCAAGGCGGCCCGCAGACGCAAGCCGCGTTCACGCAGCTGTCGGGGCTGTTCAACCAGACGCTGGTCGGCACGCTCGCCGCGCTGAAGGTCGACACGACGAAGTACGCGGTGGTCGATGCGTTCAAGTGGCAGGACGGCATCGCGGCCAACTACCAGGCGAACGGCTTCAGCGTGTCGAACACCGACACCGCATGCAACCTGAAGGCGATGGTCGCGGCGGCGACCCAGTACGGCGTCGCGGACGCGACCGCCTTCGGCTCGTCGCTGTTCTGCTCGCCGCAGACCTACACGACCGCCAACGCGGACCAGACCTACATGTTCGCCGACACGGTCCACCCGACGACGCGTCTGCACGCGCTGTTCGCGCAGTACGTCCAGCAGCAGATCGCGGCCTCGGGCGTCGGCAAGTAAGCCGCGCGCCACGCGCGCAAACGAAAACGCCCGACCGGTTCGCCGGTCGGGCGTTTTTCATTTCACGAGCGGATACGAACGGCTGCGTCAGTCGCGCGCTTCGAACGCGGCGGCCGCACGACCGAGGCGATCGTTGACCGCGATCCATTCGACGGTCTCGGGCAGCTTCTCGACGAGGATGCGAGCGACCTGCGCGCGGTCGAGCGCGCGCAGCATGCCGTACAGGTCGCGCGCATACGCCTGCGGATCTTCCGGCGCCGCGACGAAATGCACGCCGTCGGCCTGCGCCCAGCGTCCCGCGCGCGACGCGCGTGCGACGAGCGCGACACGTTCGCCATCGGTCTGCGCCGCCGCGAGCAGCGGCTCGAGCGCATCGAACGGCAGCAGCGCGAGCGGCGTGCGCGGCGCGTAATGCGCCTTCAGCGTGCCCGACGCGCGCGGTGCGGTCGCGTCGCTGCCGTCGGGCAGGCGCGGCGCGCGGCCGAGCACGTCGGCGATCTGCTGCGGCGTCACGTGGCCGGGGCGCAGCAGCGCCGGAAAGCCGCGCGACAGGTCGAGGATCGTCGATTCGATGCCGACTTCCGACGGGCCGCCATCGAGCACGTGCACGGTGTCGCCGAATTCGTCGCGCACGTGTTGGGCGGTGGTCGGGCTCACGTGACCGAAGCGGTTCGCGGACGGCGCGGCGACGCCGCCGTGGCCGCCGCGCCGCGCGCTGAACGCCGCCAGCAGCGCCTGCGCGACCGGATGCGACGGACAGCGCAGGCCGACCGAATCCTGGCCACCGCTCACGGCGTCCGGAATGCGCGCATGGCGCTTCAGGATCAGCGTCAGCGGGCCCGGCCAGAATGCATCGATCAGCGCCCGCGCATCGGCCGGCAGGTCTTCGACCCAGTAACCGGGATCGCCGCCGGGCGGCAGGTGCACGATCACCGGATGGTTCGCCGGACGCCCCTTCGCCGCGTAGATGCGCGCGACGGCCTCGGGATTCGCCGCGTCGCCGCCGAGCCCGTACACGGTTTCGGTCGGGAACGCGACGAGTTGCCCCGCGTCGAGCAGCGCGGCAGCCGCGTCGATCTGCGCGGGCGTCACGGAGTTCGGGAGATCGATGGACATCGGCTGGCGCCTCAGTCGAGCGGCACGCGCAGCAGCTGCGCGCACGCGGTGGCGGCGGCAACGGCATCGTCGCGCGTCTCGGCCGTGAAGTTCACGTGGCCCATCTTGCGGCCGACGCGCGCTTCTTCCTTGCCGTACAGGTGCAGGTGCGCGGCCGGCATCGCGGCGACCGTGTCCCACGGCGGCGTGACGGCCTCGGCCGCGGCGCCGTTCGGGAACCACACGTCGCCGAGGATGTTCAGCATCGCGGCCGGCGAATGCTGGCGCGGATTGCCGAGCGGCATGCGCGTCATCGCGCGCACCTGCTGCTCGAACTGGCTCGTTGCGCACGCATCGACCGTGTAGTGGCCGGAGTTGTGCGGGCGCGGCGCCATTTCGTTCGCGACGAACGAGCCGTCTTCCAGCACGAAGAATTCGACGCAGAGCACGCCGACGTAGCCGAGCGTATCGGCGATCCGGACGGCTGCCTGCTGCGCCTCCTCGACGCGCGCGGCATCGGCGGCCGGCGCCGGCACGACGGTCAGCGCGAGGATGCCGTTGTGATGCACGTTCTGCGCGAGCGGGAATGCGGCCGAGCGGCCGTCCGCGCCGCGCGCGATCAGCGCCGACACTTCGTATTTCAGCGGCAGGCGCTTCTCCAGCACACACGGCACGCCGCCGAGCGACGCATGCGCGTCGCGCGCTTCCCGCGCGGTGTTCACGCGCACCTGGCCCTTGCCGTCGTAACCGAGGCGCGCCGTCTTCAGGATGCCCGGCAGCACCGCGTCGAGCGCGGCATCGTCGAGCGCGGCGAGCGCCGCCGCCGATTCGATCACGACGTGCGGTGCGACCGGCACGCCCGACGCCTCGATGAAACGCTTCTCCGCGATCCGGTCCTGCGCGACCGCGACGCAGCGGCCGGCCGGCGCGACGAACGTCGTGCGCGCGAGGAAATCGAGGCTCGCGGCCGGCACGTTCTCGAATTCCGTCGACACGGCATCGCACAGCCCAGCCAGTTCGGCGAGCGCGGCTTCGTCGTCGTAGGCCGCGCGCAGGTGACGGTCGGCGACCGCGCCGGCGGGGCTCGTCGGATCGGGATCGAGCACGGCGACGCGATAGCCCATCGACTGGGCGGCAAAGCAGAACATGCGGCCGAGCTGGCCGCCGCCGACCATGCCCAGCCACGCGCCGGGCAGGATCGGGGAAACGGAATCAGGAGTTGCGGTCATGTCAGTGGTCGGTCGCGGCGGGCGCTGCCCGCCGCAGTGATGAGGATCTGGCGGCCGCTGGAACGCCAGTGCGGCCGCCGGTGCGCCGTCATGCGAGCGGCGGCAGCACCATCGCGTGCGCGGCTTCGTTCTGGCGCACGCGGAACGCGGCGAGGCGGTTCGCGTAGTCGACCGACGTGCCGGACAGAATCGACACCGCGAACAGCGCGGCGTTCGCGGCGCCGGCCTCGCCGATCGCGAACGTCGCGACCGGCACGCCCTTCGGCATCTGCACGATCGAGTGCAGCGAATCGACGCCCTTCAGGTACTTGCTCGCGACCGGTACGCCGAGCACCGGCACCGTGGTTTTCGCGGCCAGCATGCCGGGCAGGTGCGCGGCACCGCCGGCGCCCGCGATGATCGCGCGCAGCCCGCGCTCGCGCGCCTTCTCCGCGTAGTCGAACATCTCGTCGGGCATCCGGTGCGCGGACACGACCTTCGCTTCGTACGGCACGCCGAATTCCTGCAGGATCGCGACCGCGTTCTTCATCACGTCCCAGTCGGAACTCGAACCCATCAGCACGCCGACGAGCGGCGCGCTGTGCGTGTGGGCAGTCTGGACTTCACTCATTTCGTGCGTTCCTTCCTTCCTTCAGGCGAGCGGCTGGCCGGTGATGCGCTCGAGCGCTTCCTGGTACTTCGCGGCCGTCTTCTCGACGACGTCGGCCGGCAGCGCCGGTGCCGGCGCGGTCTTGCCCCACGGCTGCGCCTCGAGCCAGTCGCGCACGAACTGCTTGTCGAACGACGGCGGGTTGGTGCCGACCTGGTACTGGTCGGCCGGCCAGAAGCGCGACGAATCGGCCGTCAGCACTTCGTCCATCAGGTACAGCTTGCCGTGATTGTCGAGGCCGAATTCGAACTTCGTGTCGGCGATGATGATGCCGCGCGTCGCCGCGTAGTCGGCCGCTTCCTTGTACAGGCGGATCGAGATGTCGCGGATCGTCGCGGCCAGCTCGGTGCCGATGCGGCGCTCGGTTTCCTCGAACGTGATGTTCTCGTCGTGCTCGCCGAGCTCGGCCTTCGCGGCCGGCGTGAAGATCGGCTCGGGCAGCTTCTGCGCGTTCTGCAGGCCTTCCGGCAGCTTCACGCCGCACACGGCGCCCGACTCCTGGTATTCCTTCCAGCCGCTGCCGGCCAGGTAGCCGCGCACGACCGCCTCGATCATGATCGGCTCGAGGCGCTTGACGACCGCGGCGCGGCCCTTGACCTGCTCGACCTCGTCGGCCGCGACGACCGCTTCCGGCGCGTCGCCCGTCAGGTGGTTCGGCACGATGTGCGCGAGCTTGTCGAACCAGAAGTTCGCCATCTGGTTCAGCACGCGGCCCTTGTTCGGAATCGGCTCGCCCATGATCACGTCGAATGCCGACAGGCGATCCGTCGTGACGATCAGGAGCTTGTCGTTGCCGACCGCGTAGTTGTCGCGGACCTTGCCGCGACCGAGGAGCGGCAGCGAGCGGAGCGTGGATTCGTAAAGGGTAGACATCGTCTTTTCGCAGATAAGGAGCCAAACAAAAAGGGAAACGCCGTTCCCCGCGGCAGGCGGGAACGGCGGTCTTGCAATGCGTCGGCGAACCGGCGGGCGATCAGGCCCGCCGGCTGCCGGCCGGCCCTTGTTCGGCCGGACGGAACGGCCGCCCCGAGGGCCGGATCGAATCCGGCGCCCGGGCGGCCAGCCCCGGCCCGGCGGCAAGACCGGGCGGGGCAATCGTACTACAGTCTCAGCGCACGACCTGCGCAAGCGCGCCGGACTTGTACTGCTCGGCGATCTTGTCGAGCGACACCGGCTTGATCTTCGCGGCCTGGCCTTCGCAGCCGAACGCGAGGTAGCGGTCGACGCACACCTGCTTCGCCGCTTCGCGCGCGGGCTTCAGGTAGTCGCGCGGATCGAACTTGCCCGGGTTCTCGAACAGGTAGCGGCGGATCGCGCCAGTGATCGCGAGACGCAGGTCGGTGTCGATGTTGATCTTGCGCACGCCGTGCTTGATGCCTTCCTGGATTTCCTCGACCGGCACGCCGTAGGTTTCCTTCATGTCGCCGCCGAATTCGCGGATCTCGGCCAGCAGTTCCTGCGGCACCGACGACGAACCGTGCATCACCAGGTGCGTGTTCGGGATGCGTGCGTGGATTTCCTTGATGCGCTGGATCGACAGGATGTCGCCCGTCGGCTTCTTCGAGAACTTGTACGCGCCGTGCGACGTACCGATCGCGATCGCGAGCGCGTCGCACTGCGTGAGCTTCACGAAGTCGGCGGCCTGCTCCGGATCGGTCAGCAGTTGCTCGCGCGTCATCGTGCCTTCCGCGCCGTGGCCGTCTTCCTTGTCGCCCTTCATCGTCTCGAGCGAGCCGAGCACGCCGAGTTCGGCTTCGACCGTCACGCCGATCGAGTGCGCCATCTCGACGACCTTGCGCGACACCTCGACGTTGTATTCGTACGAGGCGACCGTCTTGCCGTCGGCTTCGAGCGAACCGTCCATCATCACGCTGGTGAAACCGCTGCGGATCGCGCCCATGCACACGGCCGGCGACTGGCCGTGGTCCTGGTGCATCACGACCGGGATGTGCGGATACGACTCGACCGCCGCTTCGATCAGGTGGCGCAGGAACGGCTCGCCCGCGTACTTACGCGCGCCGGCCGATGCCTGCATGATCACGGGCGCGCCGACCTGATCCGCCGCCGCCATGATCGCCTGGACCTGCTCCAGGTTGTTCACGTTGAAGGCCGGCAGGCCGTAACCGTGCTCTGCCGCGTGGTCCAGCAATTGACGCATTGATACGAGAGGCATTGTGGAACTCCTTGGAATGAAAACCGGTGCGCCCTGACGCCGGCGCGGCGCTCGGCCCCGTCGAAACCGGGGCGGCACGGCGCGGCTGAGCGTCGAATAGCCGCATTTTATCGCGAAGCGCCTCCGATTCCGACCGGCCGGTAGCGCGTACTCGCAATTTGTTACCTTCGCACGGCACAATCCGGCCAAAAAACAGAAAAAAAGCCGCGCGGGGCATCAGACCCCGCGCGGCTTTCGTCAAAAAACGGTGCCCGATCGGCTCGGGCGGCCGGTGGACCGGCCGCCGGGCCGGCCCGGCGCATGCCGGCGCTCAATAATGCTCGCCGACCCGCACGATCTTCAGCGTGTTGGTGCCGCCCGCCTGCCCCATCGGCTCGCCGACGGTCAGCACGACCATGTCGCCGTGCTGCACGTAGCCCTGCTTGACGACGATCTCGAGCGCCGCCTGCAGCGCCGAATCGCGGTCGCTGTTGAAGTCGACGTGCAGCGGCGTCACGTTGCGGTACAGCGCCATCGTGCGCTCGCTGCCGACGCGCGGCGTCAGCGCGAAGATCGGCACGTGCGTGTAGTGACGCGACATCCACAGCGCGGTCGCGCCCGATTCGGTCAGCGCGACGATTGCCTTCGCGCCGAGGTGATACGCGGTGAACAGCGCGCCCATCGCGATCGACTGGTCGATCCGCGTAAACGTGCGGTCGAGGAAATCCTTGTCCAGCTCGACGTGCTCGGACTTTTCCGCCTCGACGCACACGGCCGCCATCGTCTCGATCGTGACGACCGGGTACTTGCCGGCCGCCGTCTCGGCCGACAGCATCACCGCGTCGGTGCCGTCGAGCACCGCGTTCGCGACGTCCGACACTTCCGCGCGGGTCGGCACCGGCGCGTGGATCATCGATTCCATCATCTGCGTCGCGGTGATCACGAGCTTGTTCGACTCGCGCGCCATCCGGATCATCCGCTTCTGCAGCGCCGGCACGGCCGCGTTACCGACTTCCACTGCGAGGTCGCCGCGCGCGACCATGATGCCGTCGGACGCGTCGAGAATGCTCTGCAGCGCCGGAATCGCCTCCGCGCGCTCGATCTTCGCGATCATCTTCGGCTTGATGCCGTACGGCGCGCCCGCGATGTTCGCGAGCTGGCGCGCCATTTCCATGTCCGTCGCATTCTTCGGGAACGACACCGCGACCAGATCCGCGCCGAGCGACATCGCCGTGCGGATGTCTTCCATGTCCTTCGCGGTCAGCGCGGGCGCCGACAGACCGCCGCCCTGGCGGTTGATCCCCTTGTTGTTCGACAGCTCGCCGCCCACCTTGACGATCGTGTGGATCTCGTCGCCGAGCACGCGCTCGACGGTCAGCACGATCAGGCCGTCGTTCAGCAGCAGCAGGTCGCCCGGCTTCAGGTCGCGCGGCAGTTCCTTGTAGTCGAGGCCGACGCGCTCGTCGTTGCCGAGTTCGCAGCCCGCATCAAGGATGAAGGCCTGGCCCGGCACGAGGGTCGTCTTGCCGTTCTCGAACTTGCCGACGCGGATCTTCGGGCCCTGGAGGTCGGCCATGATCGCGATCTCGCGGCCGACCTTGCGGGCGGCCTCGCGCACCATCTCGGCGCGCTGGCGGTGATCGTCGGCCGTGCCGTGCGAAAAGTTGAGCCGCACGACGTCGAGGCCCGCCTGCATCATCTGCAGCAGAATCTCCGGCGAACTGGAAGCCGGGCCGATCGTGGCGACTATCTTGGTGGCGCGCTGCATGAAACTCCTCATCTGGATCAAGGTGGATGCGCTGGGTGAAACGCTGCGAGAGCCGGAATCGGCGGGCCCAGCGGCGGCCGTTCCGGGGGGCGTGCCGGTGCTTGCGCCCGGCATCGCTTTGTTCTGAATCTCGTGGTGCTGCACGACCGCGTCGCCGGCGGCCGCCGGTGCGCGCGGGGTCGAGTTCGCCCGCGCGGGCGCGCGTTTGCGCTTGCCCGCGCCGGCCGGCTGCTCCGCCTTCGCGGAGCGCGCGGCCCTCGTCACCCCTGCGCGCGCCGCCACGCTCAGGCCGCCCGCGTTTCGAGCACTTCCACTGCCGGCAGCTTCTTCCCCTCGAGGAACTCGAGGAAGGCGCCGCCGCCCGTCGAGATGTAGCTGACCTGGTCATGGATGCCGTACTTCGCGATGGCCGCGAGCGTGTCGCCGCCGCCCGCGATCGAGAACGCGGACGATTTGGCGATCGCTTCGGCGAGCGTCTTGGTGCCATTGCCGAACTGGTCGAACTCGAACACGCCGACCGGGCCGTTCCAGACGATCGTGCCAGCCTTCTCGAGCTGGCTGGCGAGCGCCTTGGCGGTATCCGGGCCGATGTCGAGGATCATGTCGTCCGCTTCGATGTCGGCGACCTGCTTCACCGTGGCCGCGGCCGTCGGCGAGAATTCCTTGGCCGTCACGACGTCGGTCGGGATCGGCACCGACGCGCCGCGCTCGCGCGCCTCGTCGATGATCGCCTTCGCCTCGGCGACGAGATCGGCTTCCGCGAGCGACTTGCCGATCGACAGGCCGGCCGCGAGCATGAACGTGTTCGCGATGCCGCCGCCGACGATCAACTGATCGACCTTGCCGGCGAGCGACTTGAGAATCGTCAGCTTGGTCGACACCTTCGAACCGGCGACGATCGCGACCAGCGGGCGGGCCGGGTTGCCGAGCGCCTTGCCGAGCGCGTCGAGTTCGGCGGCCAGCAGCGGGCCCGCGCACGCGACCGGCGCATACTTCGCGATCCCGTGGGTGGTCGCTTCCGCGCGGTGCGCGGTGCCGAACGCGTCGTTCACGTAGACGTCGCAGAGCTTCGCCATCTTTTGCGCGAGTTCGTCCGAATTCTTCTTCTCGCCCTTGTTCACGCGGCAGTTCTCGAGCAGCACGACCTGGCCCGGCGCGACGTTCACGCCGTTCTCGACCCAGTTCGAGACGAGCGGCACGTCACGGCCGAGCAGTTCGGCGAGACGCTTCGCGACCGGCGCGAGCGAGTCTTCCGGCTTGAATTCGCCTTCGGTCGGACGACCGAGGTGCGACGTGACCATCACGGCCGCGCCGGCGTCGAGCGCGGCCTGGATGGCCGGCACGGACGCGCGCACGCGCGTGTCTTCGGTGATGTTGCCGTGATCGTCCTGCGGGACGTTCAGGTCGGCGCGGATGAACACCCGCTTGCCGGCGAGCTGGCCGGCGGCGATCAGGTCGGTAAGACGCTTGACTTGGCTCATGTTGAACAGATTGAAGTAGTGGATGGGGAAAGGGGGTTCACGCTGGACGTGCGCGGGCTGCCGCGAAAGGGCGCCGGATGCGGCCGTGGCTGGCGGTTCGCATGACGCGCACGGGTAAAAAATCTCGAACGGGCATTCTAGCCGATCCATCCGGCAGACTGACCCGTGCGGCGGCGAATTCCGCCTATTTGGGATCGCGCGCGGCCGTCGACACATTTCCGCAACGCAACAATATGGACGCGCCAGCGGCCGGCGCCGGGCGGGCGGCCACGACGATTCGTCAGAAGATCAGCCGCAGCGCGGTGAAGACGAGCATCCCGACGATGATCGTGCCGAGCATGCTGCGCCGCCACAAAAACCAGCCGAGACCGGCCAGTGCGGCGTAAAACGGATGGTTGGACAGCGCGAACGACAGCCCGGTCGGCGTTTCGAGCACGTCGGGCAGCACGACCGCGACGAGCGCGGCGGCCGGCGCGTAGCGCAGCGCACGCTGCGCGCGCTCGGGCAGCACGGTGCGTTCGCCGCCGATCAGGAACAGCGCGCGCGTGACGGCCGTGACGATCGTCATCCCGACGATCACGATCCAGATTTCCGTCGCGCTCATTCGATTTCCTTTTCGTGCACGGTTTCGGTGCGGAT
Source organism: Burkholderia sp. RF4-BP95 (assembly GCF_001521985.1). Lineage (NCBI taxonomy): Bacteria > Pseudomonadati > Pseudomonadota > Betaproteobacteria > Burkholderiales > Burkholderiaceae > Burkholderia > Burkholderia sp. RF4-BP95. Next base: position 107,867 of record NZ_LOSX01000027.1, read on the forward strand.
GCGGCGCCAGTCGGCGCGTTCGACGAAGAAATCGGCCGTGCACCCGGCCGCGAGCGCGGCCAGCACCGCGATCGGCAGCGCGAGCCGGTACGGCAGGTCGAACGCGATCAGCGACACGATGCCCGCGACCGCGACGGCCGCGAGCGTCGAGCGGTTCGCGACCGCCGACACCATGATCGGAAGCAGCGCGAGCGTGCCGGCCAGCTCCAGCCCCCAGCTCGCGGGAAAGAAGCTCGCGAGCAGGATGCCGGCGAGCGACGACACCTGCCACGACGCCCAGCTCGCGAGCGCCATCCCCCAGAAATACGCCTCCTTGCCCGGCACGTGGCCGTATGCGAAGCCCTGTTTCTGGAACAGCAGATAGATCACGTCGCCGTTGAAATAGCCGATCGCGAGGCGCCGCCACAGCGGCAGGTAGGAAAAATGGGGCGCAAGCCCGGCGCTGAAGATCACGAAGCGCATGTTGACCATCGTGGCCGTGAGCAGGATCGTCCAGATCGGCAGCTTCGCGACGAGGAGCGGCAGCACCGCGAGCTGCGACGAGCCCGCGTAGACGAAGATCGACATCGCGCTCGCCTGCCCGAGCGTCATCACCGACTTGCTCATCGCGACCCCGGTGACGAGCCCCCAGGACAGGATCGCCATCAGTGTCGGGGAATAGTCGCGCGCGCCCTGGATCAGCGCGAAGCGGTCGGTGGCGGAGAATCGAGCGAGCATGGGAAGCGGGCCGCGGCGGGCGGTTCGTCGGGCCGCCGGCGCCTCCTGCCGGTACGACCCGTCGTTATTGGAATCGGTACCGGGCGATTATAGCGCCGGCCCCGTGCCGACCGACCGGATCGCCTTCAAATGACGCTAAAATAAGCGTCTTTCCGGCTCAATGCTGCACACAACCCGCTGCACAACTGCTTCCCAGGAGAATCCTATGTCAATGGCCGACCGCGACGGCAAGATCTGGATGGACGGCAAGCTGATCGACTGGCGCGACGCCAAGATCCACGTCCTGACCCATACGCTGCACTACGGCATGGGCGTCTTCGAGGGCGTGCGTGCGTACAAGACGGCCGACGGCAGCACCGCGATCTTCCGTCTGCGCGAGCACACCAAACGTCTGCTGAATTCGGCGAAGATCTTCCAGATGGACGTGCCGTTCGACCGCGAAACGCTCGAAGCCGCGCAGCTCGAAGTCGTGCGCGAGAACAAGCTCGAGTCGTGCTACCTGCGCCCGATCATCTGGGTCGGCTCGGAAAAGCTCGGCGTGTCGGCGAAGGGCAACACGATCCACGTCGCGATCGCCGCCTGGCCGTGGGGCGCGTACCTCGGCGAGGACGGCCTCGCGAAGGGCATCCGCGTGAAGACGTCGTCGTTCACGCGCCACCACGTGAACGTGTCCATGGTGCGCGCGAAGGCGTCGGGCTGGTACGTGAACTCGATCCTCGCGAACCAGGAAGCGACCGCCGACGGCTACGACGAAGCGCTGCTGCTCGACGTCGACGGCTACGTGTCGGAAGGCTCCGGCGAGAACTTCTTCCTGGTGAACAACGGCAAGCTGTACACGCCGGACCTGTCGTCGTGCCTCGACGGCATCACGCGCGACACGATCATCACGCTCGCGAAGGACGCCGGCATCGAGGTGATCGAGAAGCGCATCACGCGCGACGAGGTCTACACGGCCGACGAAGCGTTCTTCACGGGCACGGCCGCCGAAGTCACGCCGATCCGCGAGCTCGACAACCGCACGATCGGCAGCGGCGCGCGCGGCCCGGTCACGGAAAAGCTCCAGTCGGCATTTTTCGATATCGTGTCGGGCAAGAACGCGAAGTACGCGCACTGGCTGACGAAGGTCTGAGTGCGCTGCGCCACCGACCGCCCCACAAAAGAGTGATAAGAGAAAGTCTCATGAGTGAAATCAAGGAAATGCCGCTGGTCGAGCTGACGGCCAAGGATCTCCCCGCCTACTGCCCGAACCCGGCCATGGCGCGCTGGAGCGCGCACCCGCGCGTCTTCATCGACGTGTCGCACGGCGAGGCGCGCTGCCCGTATTGCGGCACGCGCTACAAGCTGCGCGACGGCGAGGTGGTCAAGGGCCACTGAGCCCTGGCCGGGCCCGCGGGCCCGCCGCACGCGAGGCGGCGCAGCCGGAACCCCGGCGCGCCGCCCTTTTCCTGTTCTGACAACCCGAACGCGGTGCATGCGCGCCGTGCTTCATTACGACATCGGAAGTCGACCTGATGCGTCGAGCGCTGGTTATCGCACCGAACTGGATCGGTGACGCATTGATGGCGCAGCCGCTTTTTGCGCTGCTGAAAAAGCTCCATCCCCGCATCGCGATCGATGCCGTCGCGCCCACCTGGGTCGCGCCCGTGCTCGAGCGGATGCCCGAGATCCACGATGTCTACGCGACCGACCTCGCGCACGGCAAGCTGCAGCTGCTGCGCCGCTGGCAGCTCGCGACCGACCTGCGTGACGTCGGCTACGACGCGGCGTACGTGCTGCCGAATTCGCTGAAGTCCGCGGTGATCCCGTGGCTCGCGAACATCCCGCTGCGGATCGGTTACACGGGCGAGCACCGCTACGGCCTGCTGAACGTGCGGCACGCGAACCCGGACAAGTCGGCCGAGCGTCCGCCGATGACGACCCACTACGCGGCGCTCGCGTATGCGCCGGGCGCGAAGCTGCCCGAGTCGATGAAGACGCTGCCCGCGCCGCGCCTCGACGCCGACCTGAACGAGACGGCGCGCGTGTCCGCACGTTTCAATCTCGATACGCGCAAGCCGCTCGTCGTGTTCTGCCCCGGCGCGGAATACGGCCCGGCCAAGCGCTGGCCGCCCGAGCACTTCGCGACGCTCGCGACCATCGTCCACCAGTCGTTCCCGTACACGCAGATCGTCGCGCTCGGCTCGCAGAAGGACGCCGCCGCCGCGCAGGCGATCGCCGACCACGCGCCGAACGTGCGCAACCTGTGCGGGCAGACGTCGCTGTCCGAGGCGTGCGCGCTGATCGCGCGCGCGAACGCGGTCGTGACCAACGATTCGGGGCTGATGCACGTCGCGGCCGCCTTGCGCCGGCCGCTCGTCGCGCTGTACGGCTCGACGGATCCGCGCCACACCCCTCCGCTGTCGGAGCTGGCGAAGGTACAATGGCTGCATCTCGAATGCAGTCCCTGCTTCGAACGCGAGTGTCCGCTCGGCCATCTGAACTGCCTGCGCCAACTCGGTCCCGAGCAGGTATTCGGCGATTTGCGCGGCATGCTCGTCGGGCAGCGCTGACCCTGGCCGGCAGCGTCGCACGACGCGCCGGGCAATCCGATTCACCGGTGTACGGCGGCTCCATCCGGGCCGCCGTGCTGAATACGGCGCGCGACGCGCGCGAGAGATAACCCCGATGCCACGTTTTGCCCGCCTTTTCGAAGCCGCTGCCGATACGCTGAACGCTTACTACCAGGCCGTCGCCGATGCCAATCTCGACGCGCTGCTGGGGTTGTGGATCGACGAGGACTTCGCCAGCTGCGTCTGGGCCGACGGCGAGCATCTGCACGGCCTCGACCAGATCCGCAGCGGGCTGGCGAACCGCCTCGCGACGCGTCCCGTGACGATCGAGCCGCTCGACATCCGCGTATACGATAGTCTCGGCACCGTCGTCTACACGATCGCCGAGGCGCATCAGCAGGCCGACCTGACGGCCGAACCGGACATGGTTTTCGCCACGTACGTGATGATTCACGAACGGGGCGAGTGGCGCATCGCGCATATTCACGCGAGCCCGATTCCCGAACAAGCGGCCGGACAATTCGCCGCGAAGATCCGTCACGGGCAGGGTCCGCTGCACTGACGAAGAACGAAGCAACGCATTAGCGGGGCGATCATGAGTACGGCTTCTCCGCCCACCTCGCCGCTGACCGGGGCCCCGGCCCCCGACGACGATTCATTGCGCTATCGCGCACCGCGCTGGCTGCCGAACAGCCATGCCCAAACCATCGTGCCCGCGCTGTTCGCACGGCGTCCGGCGGTCGCGTACCGACGAGAGCGATGGGAAACCCCCGACCACGACTTCATCGATCTCGACTGGGTCGCGCATCTCGACAGTGCCGCCCCGGCGCCCGACGCACCGCTGTTCGTGCTGTTCCACGGCCTCGAAGGCAGTTCCGGCTCGCATTACGCGCTGGCGATGATGGCCGCCGCGCGCGCGAAGGGCTGGCACGCCGTCGTCCCGCACTTTCGCAGCTGCAGCGGCGAGCTCAACCGGCAGCCGCGCTTCTACCATCTCGCCGACAGCGCCGAGGTCGACTGGATCCTGCGCCGGCTCGCCGCGCAGCATCGCGGGCCGGTCGTCGCGGCCGGCGTGTCGCTCGGCGGCAACGTGCTGCTGCGCTGGCTCGGCGAGCACCGCAGCGACACGTCGATCGTGCACGCGGCCGCCGCGATCTCGACGCCGATCGACGTGCACGCGGGCGGCCTCGCGCTGTCGCAGGGCTTCGCGATGGTCTATACGCGCAGCTTCCTCAAGACGTTGAAGCGCAAGGCGCTCGCGAAGCTCGACCAGTATCCGGGGCTGTTCGACCGCGACGCGATGCTGCGGGCCGTGACGATGCGCGACTTCGACGAAGTCGTGACCGCGCCGCTGCACGGCTTCGCGGACGCCGACGACTACTGGACCCAGGCCACGACGCGCCCGCTGCTGCCCGCGATCGACGTGCCGACGCTGATCCTCAACGCCCGCAACGATCCGTTCCTGCCCGAATCCGCGCTGCCGAGCGCCGCCGACGTGTCGCCGGCCGTCGAGCTCGACCAGCCCGCGGACGGCGGCCACGCGGGATTCATGACCGGGCCGTTCCCCGGCCGCCTCGACTGGCTGTCGGCGCGGGTGTTCGGCTATTGCTCGAAATTCGTCGACCATGGATGACATCGTCAGGCAGGCCCTCGCCAAGTGGCCGAACGTGCCGCACTGCACCGGCTGGCTGCTGCTCGACCGGCGCGGCGAATGGCGGCTGCGCGACGACGCCGCGCAGGCCGCGGGAGCGCTCGGCTCGCCGGTCCGGCATGCGGCGCTGAACGCGTTCATCGGGCGCAACTACGACTGCGACGCGCACGGCCAGTGGTTCTTCCAGAACGGGCCGCAGCGCGTGTACGTCGAGCTCGCCTATACGCCGTGGGTCGTGCGCCTGGCCGAACGCGACGGGCAACTCGCGCTGGCCGACCAGACCGGCGCGCCGTTCGAACCGGACGCCGCGTGGCTCGACGACGCGGGCGGCGTGCTGTTTCGCGCGGCCGGCTCGCCGCCGCGCGTCGCGGCGCTGCACGACCATGACCTCGGCCTGTTCGCCGATCACGCGGACTTCGACGCGACGCCGCCCGTGCTGCGCTGGCGCGACGGGCGCACGCTGTCGCTCGGCAATCTCGCCTGCGCCGACGTGCCCGCGACGTTCGGCTTCGTCGCGAGTCCCGCACAGCGGGCGCGCCGCAGCTCGCCAGATGGCCGCGACGGCAGCGTCGAAAGCTGACGCGCAACCCACCCTGCCCGCCTGACGGCCGTCATCCGCGGCCGTTCTTCTCGTCCTCGCGCTCTTCCTTGTAGCGCGCCTCGAATTCCAGCAGCCGCGCGCCGATGATCGACTGATCGTAGAACGATACGTCCTTCGCGTCGCGCGCCTCCTTCAGTTGGCGTATCGCCGACGGCCACGCGCCGTCGAGCGCCAGCTTCTCCGCGAGCGCGCGGCGCCGCGCGAGCACGTCGCCCCGGCCGTCGCTCGCCTTCGCGAGATAGTCCCACCAGTCCGGCTGCTCGGGATCCGCCTGCGCCTCCGTGCGGGCGAGCGTCTGTGCTTCGGCGAAGCGGCGCGCGGCGATCAGCGCCTGCAGGTGCGCGACGATCGCCGCGTGCGACGCCGGCCAGCGCCGCTGCGCGAGCGCCGCGAGCCGCACCGCGTCGTCGGTCCGGCCCGCGCGGCGCGCGATGTCGGCGGCGAGCACGTCGAGGCTCGGCGAACTCGTCTCGGGATCGTCCGCGCGCCGCTCGCGCGCGTCGAACGCGGCACGGGCCGACACGAGCGCCTTGTCGGCCGCGTCGTACTGGCCGAGCAGCATGTTCGCGAGCGCGATTCCGTATTCGTTCGCCGCGACGTTCGGCGCCGTGCGATCGTCGAGCTCGAGCTGCATCCGGCGCGCCTCGGCCGCGATGTCGTTCGGCGCGCGATTCTGCAGGATGCGCAGCCGTGCGCGCACGAAGCCGTATTCGGCCGACTGGCGCGGCTGCCGATATGGCGCGCGGCGTGCGCGATCTTCCATGTCGGCGATCCGTTCGCCCGTCAGCGGGTGCGTACGCGCATAGGCCGGCACGCCCGCGTCGCCCATCGACGCGCGCTCGAGCCGTTCGAAGAAGCCCGGCATCCCGTACGGATCGTAGCCGGCGCCGGCGAGCAGCTGGAACCCGACGCGATCGGCCTCGCGCTCCGCCGACCGCGAGAAGCGCAACTGGTTGTCGACCGCGTACGCCTGCCCGCCCATCGCGATCGCGCTGCCGAGATCGCCGCTGCGCGCGAGCACGCCCGCCAGCACGCCGAGCAGCATCGTCGCGAGCGCCGTGTAGCCGGTCTTCTCGTTCGCGCCGATCATCCGCGCGATGTGCCGCTGCAGCACGTGGCCCATCTCGTGGCCGACCACCGATGCGAGTTCCGATTCCGTCTGCGTCGTGACGACCAGCCCGCTGTTGATGCCGATGAAGCCGCCCGGCATCGAGAACGCGTTGATCTGCGGATCGCGCACCGGGAACAGTTCGAAATCCGGCATGTAGCCGCCGATGTAGCGCGCGGCCGCCGCGGCCGCGAGCCGCTTCGCGATCGCGTTCAGGTAGTCGCGGGCGAGCCAGTCGTCGAGATAGTCGGGATCGCGCCGCACCTCGCGCATCACGCGCTCGCCGAGACGCCGTTCGGCCCGCGGCGTGAGCGAACCGCCGGAGCCGTCGCCGAGGTCGGGCAGCTCCAGCGCGCGCAGCGGTGCGCGCAGGCTCGCGACGGGCGCGGACGCGCCGTCGGCGCCGGAAAACCGGCTCTCCGCGCCGCCGTAGGTGCCGAATACGCCGGTCGCGATGCCGGACGGCACCGTGGAAATCGACGGCGACGCGCCTGCCGCCGGCTCGAGCGGCAGCGCGGACGTGCGCTGTGCATGGCCGCTCGGCGGCAGCACGAGCGCCGCCGACAGCAACACGGCAAGCAACTGTTTGACACGCATGGCAGGATGAAAGCGACGCCGTCCCGCGCGCCGGGCGCGCATCGCGGCGTTTGGTCTGAATATTCGGGTCATTGTACCGGCGACATCGCGACTGTCCCGCGCGGCAAATGCGCCATCTGCGCGCTCGGCGCCGCGAAGGCCACTGCTATGATAGGCGCCCGTTGAAACGTTGGATCGGATCGGGGTGCGGATACGGGATTCGGCGCCCCCGGCCGATCGCGAAGCCGGATCGAGGGACGTGCTCGCGCGCGCACTCCGTTCCACTGGAGCAAGACATGTCAGGACTCACCCATTTCGACGCCGCGGGCCACGCACACATGGTCGACGTCGGCGGCAAAGAGGAAACGCAACGCATCGCGATCGCGCGCGGCACGATCCGGATGCTGCCGGCGACGTTCGCGCTGATCCGCGACGGCAAGGCGAAGAAAGGCGACGTGCTCGGCGTCGCGCGCATCGCCGCGATCCAGGGCGCGAAGCGCACCGCCGACCTCATTCCGCTGTGTCATCCGCTCGCGCTGACGCGCGTGGCCGTCGACTTCGAACTCGACGAGGCACTGCCGGGCGTGCACTGCGTCGCGCAGGTCGAGACGTTCGGGCGCACCGGCGTCGAGATGGAAGCGCTGACTGCCGTGCAGGTCGGGCTGTTGACCGTGTACGACATGTGCAAGGCCGTGGATCGCGGGATGGTGATCACCGACGTGAGCGTCAGGGAGAAACGCGGCGGGAAGTCGGGGGACTGGAAGGCGGAGGACGCGGCGGGCTGAGCGGCCCAGGGGCGGTCGGTCGGGCCCGGTACGACCCACGCCCGACCGTCGTTCGACTGCATGACGTGCGCGGCCTCCCCTGTCAGGCCAACGCGCTGACCGTATTTGAAATATCGTTGAAAGGCAAATTCGAGATAACTGCCGTTTATCTCATACAATTACCGGATTCCGCACGGGAGAGCGTGCGACCCAGCACAAAAAAAGCGAGCACGGGTGATGAATTCGCAAGCATTGAGAAACGCGCTGCAGGCCGGGCCGATCCAGGACGAACGACTCGTCAAGCTGGAGACGCCGCTCGGCCCTGACGTCCTGCTGCCCCATCGCGTCAAGGGACGATCGCGGCTCGGGCGTCATTTCGAGTTCACCGTCGACGCCGTGTCGGTGTCCGACGGTATCGAGCTCAAGAAGCTGATCGCGCAGCCCGTCACGCTGCGGATCCAGCAGGCCGACAAGTCGTACGCGCCGCACCACGGGTATGTGCACGCGGCCCGCCGGCTCGGGTCGGACAGCGGCCTCACGCACTATCAGATCGTCTTCGCGTCGTTCCTGCACTTCCTGAAGTTCCGCCGCGACCAGCGCATCTGGCAGGACAAACCCGCCGACGAGATCATCGCCGATGTCCTGAACCAGCACCCGCAAGCCAAGGGCTGCTTCGACTTCAGGCTCCACCGGCCGCTGCCGTCGCGCTCGTTCTGCATGCAATACGAGGACGACTGGAACTTCGTGCATCGCCTGCTGGAATCGGAAGGCCTGTACGGTTTCTGGGAGCAGGCGCAAGACGGCAAGTCGCACAAGCTCGTCGTCGTCGACACGATCGACGCGCTGCCCGCGCTGTCGCCGCAGACCCTGCGCTTTCATCACGCCGGCGCACACGACGAAGCCGACACGCTCGTCCAGTTCTCCGGCACGCGCGCGCTGCGCAGCGTCGAGCGCACGACGCGCACGTTCGACTACAAACAGCCGCCCACCGCGTCGAATCCGAAGGCAACCCACACGCCGACGATCGCGAACCAGGGCGACCTGCCGCAGCAGCTCGAAGTCTACGAATACACCGGCGCCTACACGTACCCTGAACAGTCTCGCGGCGACCATCTGTCGAAGATCTGGATGGAGGAGCAGGAGTCGCTTGCGAAGCGCTTTCACGGCATCGGTGGCGTCCGGCGCATGGACGCGGGACGCACGTTCGAGCTCGCCGATCACCCCGCACACGACAAGGACGATGCCGGCCAGCGCCGCTTCGCCGTGATCGAGACGGTCTGGCGCATCGCCAACAACCTGCCCGTCGGCGATCGGCAGGCCAGGTTCCCGCATAGCCTGCAGACCGAAATCGACGATCTCGTGCGGGCCGGCGGTGCGGACCTGCCGCACGTCCGGCATCCGGACGGCAGCGAGGGCATTTTTCAGGTCAGCATCGAAGCGCAGCGCACGACGGTGCCGTTCCGCAGCCCGTTCGAACATTCGAAGCCGCCGATGCATCTGCAATCGGCGATCGTCGTCGCGCCGCAAGGCGAGGAAGTCCATACCGACGAACTCAACCGCATCAAGGTCCGCTTCCACTGGGATCGTCTCAACGACGGCGACGAGAAGGCCTCGTGCTGGCTGCGCGCCGCCGCGTCGGATTCGGGCAATGGCTATGGCGCCGTTCATCCCCATCGCAGCGGCGAGGAAGTGCTGGTCGATTTCCTCGGCGGCGACTGCGATCGTCCGATCGTCGTCGGAAAGCTGTACAACGGTGCGACCCGTCCGCAATGGCACAGCAACGGGATCCTGTCCGGATACCGGTCCAGGGAATATTCGGGCGCCGGCTTCAACCAGCTGGTGCTCGACGACGCGACGTCGCAGAACCGTGTGCACCTGTACAGCAGCCAGGCAAACGCGCACCTGCACCTGGGCTACCTGATCGACCATACGGGCAACGACCGCGGCAGCTATCTCGGCAGCGGCTTCGACCTGCGCTCCGACGCATTCGGCGCGGTTCGCGCGAACCGCGGCCTGTACGTCACGACGCATCCGAAACAGCCGGCGAGCCAGCCGCTCGACGTGAAGGAAACGCAAGAGCAGCTCGTCAGGGCGGAAGGCCTGATGGAGGCGATGTCGGAGGTCAGCGCGCAGCATCAGGGCGAGTCGCTCGACGCCGGCCACTCGGCGCTGAAGCAGTTCAGCGACGCGACGCAGAACAGCGTGAGCGGCAGCGCGTCGGGCGGGCGAACCGGCGGCGGCGGAACCGGCAGCGCCAATGCGTTCAAGGAACCCGTGATGCTGTTCGGCAGCCCGGCCGGCATCGCGCTGTCGACGCAGCAATCCGTGCAGTTCGCCGCGGACCGGCACGTCAACCTCGTCAGCGGACAAAGCACGCACGTCGCTGCGGGGAAGTCGCTGATCGCGAGCGTCCTCGACCGGATCAGCCTGTTCGCGCAGAACGCAGGCATGAAGCTGTTCGCCGGCAAGGGCAAGGTGGAAATCCAGGCGCACGCGGACAACATCGAACTGACTGCGCAGAAGGCGCTGAAACTGGTGGCGGCCACGCAGTCGATCGAAGGCGCGGCGGCGAAGGAAATCCTGCTGACGTCCGGCGGCGCCTACATCCGCATCGCGGACGGCAACATCGAGGTGCACGCACCCGGCAAGATCGACATCAAGGGCGCGCAGCACGTGTTCGACGGCCCCACGCACCTGTCGCAAACCCTGCCGACGTTGCCGAACTCGAGCGGCAACTACGACCAGGCGTTCATCGCGCACTGGGCCGGCACCGACATTCCGGTCGCGAACACGCGATACCAGATGTTCTCGAACGGCGCGCTGATCTCGGAAGGCGTCACCAACGCGGCAGGCGAGACGGGGCTCACGCAGAGCCACGTGCCGCATGACGTCATCGTCAAGTTCTTAGGGAAATCGAATGGCTGACGTGCAACAGAAGGACAACGTGCTGGGTACCGGCGCGGGGATGCTGACGCCGACGGGGTACAAGGATCGGCCGAAGGTGGCTATCCAGATCTGCGACAAGCATGTCACGCCGGCACCGAAATGGATCGTCGGCACTTGTCCGTTCTACTATCGGCCACTTCACGGCGCCTATCTGGAGACGGTCGAAAAGGTCAGCATGTCGAGCATTTGGTCGACCATCAAGGGCTTCGCGCTATCGTGGGATCCGTGGACCGATTCCGATGTTGCGCACAAGCTCCTGCACCGGCGCGAGCGATTGATAGAGCCGGAGAGTTCGGATTCCGACTGGTCGCGGCATGGAAACTTCATGATGCGTCATGTCGGATGCGGGCATAAGCCGCCCGACTACTACATCAGCTACGGCTACTACTACTGTTCCGACTATGGAGCGAATCTGTACCCACGACTCAGCCCCCAGGGGAAGGCGTGGTTGAACAAAGCGAGGAAGCTGCTTCAGGTCAACATGGAAGACGGGCTGAATCAAAACATGATGGGCAATACGATCCAGATGGCCAGCCCAACACCGGGAAACGGTGGCGTCGATATGACGTGGCCGCAGTTCGAGCTGGAAATGAACACCGAAAAGTTCAAGGAATTCGCATTCAAGACACACCCGATGGCTTATCTGGACGGCGGGCTGGCGGACCTGCCGATCATGGATCTCGTCAGGATCGGGACACGTCCAAACATTCAGGAATGGGGCGACGGCAGAACGTGGGGACAGGCGCGCGATTCGGCCATTCCCGTTCTCAGGAACAAGGCCGAGGGGTGGGACGTCGACGATCCGGTCGGCAAGGCGCTCGGAAGGCTGCTGGTGAAGTGACATGCAAATGGGAAAACGATGGCTTTGGGTCGCGGGATGCGTTCTTGTTCTCCCGATCGCTATTTACGGATACACGGAAATGACTTCAGGGTGGGAAACGGTATCGACCGAATTCATGCGCAACGACAAGCCGTACGGTGCAGGCGCATTTCGCGTGCAACGCAACGACTTCATGTCGCTGAAGGTTGCGAGACCGGAGCTCAGGTTCAAGCCGGAGAGCGAGCAGAAGAGTCCTGACGTCGCGGAATTCGCCGAACCCTGGATGGACGATTCGAACCAGCGGCTGAACCGGTCGACCGTCAGTTTCCTGCGCGGCACGCTGGGCGGTAGCGTCGCGCGCCACTTCCAGCAACCGGGCCAGACCGCTTCATGGTGGTACACGCCTGACTGGCAGGTCCTGTACGTCAGTACCGGCTGGATGGACTACGCGGCACCGCGTCCCGGTGACGGGGCTTCGCCTCAGACAACCAGGCTCTGGAAGTCGAGCGATGGTGGCCAGCATTGGTCCCAGCTGGAATGGGCAGCGGACCGCAACATCAATCGCTTGCTGTTCATCGATGCGCAACGGGGTTATGCGATCGGCTGGGGGCCACACGTATGGCGCACGGCCGACGGCGGGCAATCGTGGCAGGAAATCAAGCCGCCGCCCGGTGCCACCATCCCAAGCAAGCCGCGCCGGACTTTCGACGGTACCAATCTCGGTCCCGACGGTGTACTACGCATTGCATGTCAGATCGAAGACGCCGAGCATCCGCAACCGATGACAGTTGTGTGGCGGCTCGCGTGGAGTCAGCAGGACTTCGTCCGGGAAGCGGTGCTTCCCGGACAGGTTATCGTCAGCCTCGAATCGCCGCCGGCACCCGCCCGGGATTACGCACTGTATGCGTTGTCGCGGACAAGCGGCGAATCCGGCAGCGGTCGTGGTACGGGCGTCGTTTCGACCTGGACCAGCGACCACCCCGACCACATCCGGGCGCTGCATGCGTTTGACAGTCCGCTGACGCTCAACGGACTGAGCGCGGGTCGCAACGGCGTCCTGTTGGTCCACGCGACCGACCCGAACACCGCGAACGGCGGTGGCGCCCCGATCGACCTGACGATCAGCAGCACCGACGGTGGACGGACGTGGCGGCAGACCACCGACAAGGCCTCACAGGGCGGCTACTTCGACCCACAAACGAACACGCTCTATTCAGTGTTCGCCTATACGCTGCGCAAACGGCAATTCTGATCGCCGCCCGACGCCTTTGCCGCGGGCCGCGTCCGCAGAATCGGACGACGTCCGCGGCACGGCCAGCCACATGATCCCTGTATCGACTTCAGCCAGTCCCATGCGCAATCGATCCCGACTGAAGCGGCTGGCCGCCGTCACGATCGGAAGCATCGTACTGATTCTGCTGTACGAAAACTCCGGCCCCCGATGGGAAACCGTTTCGTCGCAGATCACCTGGCCCGACCCGCCGACAGGTATCGGTGATTTCTACATCACCGGCAACGAAATCATGTCGCTCACGATCGCCGATCCCGTGGTAATGCTGAAGCCTGCGGACGAGTGGAAGAATCCGACGGTTGCCGAACCCACCGAACCATGGATGAACAACGCGGCGGAAACCCTCAATCGGCGGACCGCGAATTTCTTCCGCGGCACGCTCGATCGCGGACTGCAGCGCGTCTTTCAAGCGCCCGGCCAGCACATCGCGTGGTGGCATTCACGAGATGGCCATGTCCACTTGATCAGTGTCGGCCGGATGAACTATACGTCGCCGCGCCCCGCTGACGACTTCATCTGGCAGCAAACCCGTGTCTGGAAATCGCTCGACGGTGGCCGCCATTGGTCGCAACTTGAATGGCACGAGGACGAAGACATCGATCAGCTCCTCTTCATCGACGCACGGCACGGCTACGCGATCGGCCGGGGCCCGGCCGTCCGGCGAACATCCGACGGCGGCGAGTCCTGGCAGCGGATTGCACTGCCGCCGGATGCAATGGCCCCCGGTAGCCCCTGGCGCAATTTCAACGCAGTGAACCTAGGCCCCGACGGCGCCCTGCGAGTTGCTTGCCATGTCAAACGGTCGGCCACGGCCCCGGCTCGCAGCGTCGTATATCGGCTCGCGCCGGATCAGCAGACGTTCGTTCCCGATACCGTCCTGCCGAACCAGACCGTCATCCGTCTCGCGTCGACACCGGCCACGACCGGTGGTTACGCGCTTTACGCACTGTCTCTCCTCGACGACGAGAGCGGCGGCGATACCGATCCCGATCGAGCACGCCGGCCCGGCGTGCTTTCAACATGGGCAGACACGCACCCCGAGCGAGTCCGGCAAGTGACCACGTTTGACAGGAAGCTCATCCTGAGCGACCTCGACGTGGGCCGCGACGGCCTGTTGCTCGTCTATGCGACCGACCCCAGGCAGGCAATCGATGATCCCCCGGTCCCTCTGCTGGTCAGCAGCACTGACGCAGGCAGGACCTGGAAACAGAAAGTCGACGAGATCGTCGATAACAGCCGGTACTTCGATCAGGATACGAACACGCTCTATTCGCTGCTCGATGAAAGACTGGAGAAACTGTCGTTCCCTGTCCGAATGACCACTGCCTCACACGACTGAATCCCCTCGCGACGCCCGCAGACTCCATTCGATGAACAAATCGCTGCAGCGCGCCGCACTCGTGCTGTGCGTTACCGTATCGCCCACCGTCTTCGCCGCCAGCCCCTGCCCTGCCGACACCGCCGCGCGCGCCGCCGTCGACGCGCAACACCGCGTGCAACAAGTCCGCAATCCGCGGCCGCCGCGGCGGCGCTGGATGACCGAGAGGCGTTCCACGCCGCAAGCAACGCTGCCGATACCGGGTTCGCGTCCGGCCCCGTGCGCGGCTGCTGTGACAGCAAGGATCGCTTCGAGGTCGAACTGGATCTGACCGGCGAGGACGGAAACACGGTGGCGCGGCGCTATGCGCTGATGCGCCAGGAGCGCAACGGGTTCACGATGCTCGGACTGCGCAAGGCGGCCGAGCCGGCTTGTCACGGGGCAAATCTGATGCCGCAGCATTGAACCGCGGCTGCGCACAGCGGCGGAGAAGAAACGACAGCGAGCAGCTGGCGCGACGCGGCATGACCGGCAGCGCCGGCCGCCCCTCACTCACCGCGACGCGGCTCGAACACGAACGGCTGTGTCAGCAAGAACGGATTCGCGGTCGCGCCCGTCTGCGTACAGGTGGCGTGCGTCATCGCTTCGACTGCCGCGCGATCCGCGGCCGTGTTGCGACTGCTCGTCGTGATCGTGACGTTCTGCGCTTCGCCCGACGTCGTCATCAGCGCGCGCACGAGCACGGTGACGGGACGCGTGAGCGGCTTCGCGCTATCCGGATAGACGGCACGCGGAATGTGGCACGTCAGCTTGCTGTCCTGCGACGACGACATCATCGCGCAGCCGGAAAACAGCATGGCGACAGCGGGCAGGATCAGGTAGGTCGAGCGAATAGTCATGGTCGAATATCGTTCTTCAACACTGTTCTGGAGGAGCGCCGCACGCCGGCCGGTATCGTCCGCGATGCACCGCATTGCGCCGCAGCCCTCGGACCGGCGCCCCGTGACGGCCGCGCGACCGATGGCTGACCGGTCGCGATCCCGCTTGGCGGTTCCCGGAGATCCGGGCGCTTCGTTCGCGCCGGGCGGCCCACACCGGGCGACCTTGCATGCGAACGCTTTCGCGCATTGTGCACGCGCCACCTCGCGCGTGGCGGCGATTTGACAATGGTTGACGCGAATCCCGCCGGATTCGGCAGCGATCCATTCCCCGAGGGAAGCAATCGCCGCACCGTCCCGTGCCGCCATCGCTCGCCTGCCTCACCGCGATCCGACCAGCGCCGGGATTCCCCGCCCGGCGCCGCGCGGCGTCACTCGGAATCGTCGTCCGAGTCGTCGTCGTCCGCGTTGGACGGGACTTCCCCGTACTTCGCGACGACGGCCGCCTTGAACGCTTTCAGCTCCGGCTGCTGATCGCAGAGCTTGTACAGCGACGCGAGTTGCTGCGGCCAGTCCTTCAACTCCTTCGCGAACACATGCAGGCGCGCGACCGTATCGAGCGCGTCGGCTTCGCGACCGGCCAGCGCCTGCAGCACCGCATAGCGGCGCAGCACCGTCTCGCCGGGCAGCAGCGCGATCGCGCGCTCATGCGCGACGAGCTTGAGCGGCAGGTTGTCCGGCGAAATCGCCAGCAGCGTGGCCGCCCCGTAGTCGCCCCACGCGCCGAACAGCAGCGACGGCGCATCGCGGTACTGTGCGGCCGGATCGCTGCCGTAATACAGCACTTCCGCGCGCTGGTAGTCGCGCAGCACGGGCACCGCCGCCAGCACGCCGCCGAACGACAGCACCGCGAACAGCCCGAACGCCGCGCGGCCCGGCAGGATCCGCAGCGGCTTCACCTCGAGCAGGCCGATCACGAACATCGCCGGCAGCAGGAAGAACATGTACTGCTGCGGATATTCGACGAGCGCATGCATCAACAGGATGCCGATCAGCGCGAGGCCGAACACGCGCGTGCTCGACTGCGGCGCGCGCACCGCGCGCACGAACCATGTCACGAGCGCAACGACGAGCACGCCGAGACCGACGAGGCCGGACTTCGCGAGCAGGTCGATGAAGATGTCGTGCGAATTGTTCGCGATCTCGACACCGCCGAGCGTGCGCACGAGCGCGAACTGGTGCGACGGGAACTCGCCCCAGCCGACGCCGAGCACCGGATGCTCGCGGAACATCGCGAGCCCGTACTTCCACAGCGCGAGGCGCGGCGCGATCTGCCCCGCGTCGCGCATCCGGTCGGCCGCCGACTCGGCGAGCCCCAGATGGAAATGCACGTTGGCCCAGCGCACCGCGACATTCACCGCGACGAAGGCCACCGCGAGCGCGACCGGGATCACCCATGCGCGGCGGTTGCCCGGCGCGCGGCGCGACTCGAGCCACGCCATCCAGAAACCCGCGACGACCAGCACCGCGACCTGCAGCCACGGGCCGCGCGACACCGTCAACGCGAGCCCGACCGACAGCACGATCGACAGTGCGAGCCACGCCCATACCGCGAGCCGGCGCGTCTGCACCAGATACAGCGCGCCCGCGAGCGCGAACGCGATGTAGGTCGCCAGGTGGTTCGCCTGCGCCATGTTGCCGTACGGACGGCGATCGACCGCGATGTTGTACACCACCACGAACGGCGACACCGCGGATTCGAGATGGAACAACTGCACGATCTGACTCGCGACCGCGAGCATCCCGCCGAGCAGCAGCGCGCCGGACATCATGCGTGCGGCGGCTTCGGCGAGCCCCTCGCGCGCGAGCGTGTAGCCGGCCTGCATCGCGACCAGCGCGGCGGCCAGATACCCGACCGCCAGCCAGTTCATCGACGGCACCTTCAGCGGCATGAGCGCGACCTGCGCGATCAGCGCCGCCGCGAACCCGAGCGGCGCGACGAACGCGGCCGGCGCGGCGAACGGCTCCGCCGGGCGGCCCGTGCGTGCAAGCAGCACGACGGAAAGCCCCACCAGCAGATACAGCACCAGCGCGGCAAACTCGGAATAGAAGGTCGGGATCGGATACGTGTGATTCGTGATCGAGTACGGCACGATCAGGGCGACAGCCAGCGCAACGAGCGGCAACGAACGGGAAAAAGTAGAAGGCATGAGCGAACCGGATGTCAGCAACCGGCGCACTATACAAAACTTTCCCCCCTCTGTGCGGCCCCGTCGCGCCATCACCCATGCCGTGAAGCGGGCACACCCTGCCGGCGGGCGCCGCGCCACGCACGCGGCCACGGACTTGCCGGCATGCCCGCGGCACTACGCGCGGCACTCCGCCGGCGCATATTGCGCGGGCAACGTCGCGGCTTCCGCCGGCAACGGGCCCGCGCCCGGCGCCGGGAGCGACGACGCAGACTTCCCGGCGGCAAAACACTCCCACGCGATCGCGCCCGCCTGCATCGCGCCCTTTTTCAGCGGCACGCGCGCGGTCGGCGTGTCGGCCTTGTCCGGCGCGGACGGCACCAGGACGAGCGTATTCGCGCCGGCCGCGGCGACGCGGGGGGTGAACGCCACCGTGATCTGGCCGGTGTCGCCGTCGATGGCGACGGATTCGACGTTGCGGGTGGCGGCCGGCGGGCTGTAGCCGCCGTCGAGGCTCGCGCCGCTCGCGGCGTTGTCGGCCACGGCGAGCCGCGCGGACGAAGCGAGCGCGAGCCCCTCGCCGACACGCGACCGCGCGAGGTAATCCTGGTACGCGGGAATCGCATAGGCCGCGATCACGCCGACGATCGCGAGCACGATCATCAGCTCGATCAGCGTGAAGCCGGCCGGCCGCCAGCGCGGCACCGGCCGGCTCGCGCGCCGCAGATCGGCGGCGAGACGACGGAACAGGGAAACGGAAAAGGCTTCGAACATGACTGGCTCCGGAAACGAAAAACGCCTGCCGAATCAGGCAGGCGTTTCGATCGTAGCCAGCGGGCCGCGGCCCCGGCAGTCGGCCGGACGGCCAACATCAATGCGCGTGCGAGGCGCTGCGGCGGCGCCGGAGCGTGTAACCGGCGGCGACGACGAACAGCGCGCCCGCGATGCTCGCGCCGTAGATCGCCGCCGGCGTATCGAGCACCGGCCAGCGGTCGCCGACCGGGTCGTGCACCATCAGCCCGCCGGCGATCCAGCCCAGCAGCCCGGCGCCGAGCGCCACGACGATCGGAAACCGGTCGAGCAGCTTCAGCACCAGCGTGCTGCCCCACACGATGATCGGCACGCTGACGACGAGCCCGAAGATCACCAGCGCCAGACGGTGCGACGGATCGGCCTGCTCGGCCGCGCCGGCGATCGCGATCACGTTGTCGAGGCTCATCACGGCGTCGGCGATCACGATCGTCTTCACCGCGTCCCACAGCCGGTCGGCCGGCTTCACGTTGTCGTGCGCGCCGGCGTCGGGTGCCATCAGCTTGACGCCGATCCACAACAGCAGCAGGCCGCCGCCGAACTTCAGGAACGGCACGTCGAGCAGCACGACCGCGAACGCGATCAGCGCGACGCGCAGCAGGATCGCGCCGGCCGTGCCCCACACGACGCCGCGCAACCGCTGGTTGGCCGGCAGGTTGCGGCACGCGAGCGCGATCACGACCGCGTTGTCGCCACCGAGGAGGATGTCGATGATGACGATCTGAAACACCGCGCCCCAGTGGAGCGACGTCAGGAATTCAAGCATGAGCGGTATCGGGTGCAGGGCAACGGCTGTCGGACAGGCGCGCCGGGTGAACGCCGGGACATGCATCGCGCACGCCCGGGGCTTACAAATTCATTGCGCGAGCATAACAAAAAACGCCGGCGAGGCCGGCGTTTTTTGCAGGACGAACCACGCGGAAATTACAGCGCCTTCTTCAGCAGGCGGCCCATTTCCGACGGGTTGCGCGTGACGGTGATGCCGCACGCTTCCATGATTTCCAGCTTCGCTTCGGCCGTATCCGCACCGCCCGAGATCAGCGCGCCGGCGTGGCCCATGCGCTTGCCCGGAGGCGCCGTGACGCCAGCGATGAAGCCGACGACCGGCTTCTTCATGTTGTCCTTGATCCACTGAGCGGCGTTGGCTTCGTCCGGACCGCCGATTTCGCCGATCATCACGACCGCGTCCGTATCCGGATCGTCGTTGAACATCTTCATCACGTCGATGTGCTTCAGACCGTTGATCGGGTCGCCGCCGATACCGACTGCCGACGACTGGCCGAGGCCCAGTGCCGTCAGCTGAGCAACCGCTTCATACGTCAGCGTGCCCGAACGCGACACGACGCCGATGCGGCCCTTGCGGTGGATGTGGCCCGGCATGATGCCGATCTTCAGTTCGTCCGGCGTGATCGTGCCCGGGCAGTTCGGCCCGAGCAGCAGCGTCTTGCGGCCTTCGCGACGCATGCGGTCCTTCACTTCGATCATGTCGCGAACCGGGATGCCTTCCGTGATGCAGATCGCGAGATCCAGATCGGCTTCGACCGCTTCCCAGATCGCAGCGGCTGCGCCTGCCGGCGGAACGTAGATGACCGACACGGTCGCGCCGGTTTCGGCCTTCGCTTCCTTGACGCTCGCGTAGATCGGAATGCCTTCGAAGTCTTCGCCGGCCTTCTTCGGGTTCACGCCCGCGACGAATGCTTCGCGGCCGTTTGCGTATTCACGGCAGGCGCGCGTATGGAACTGACCGGTTTTGCCGGTAATGCCCTGCGTGATGACCTTCGTGTCCTTGTTGATCAGAATCGACATGTATTTTGACCTCTGTTCGATTGGCGTCGCGTATCTGCCGCGCCGCCATGCGTATTCGATAGCGTTACTTGCCTTCGGCAGCCGCGACGACCTTCTGCGCAGCCTCTTCCATGCTGTCCGCCGAGATGATCGGCAGGCCCGAATCGGCCAGCATCTTCTTGCCGAGGTCCTCGTTCGTGCCCTTCATGCGCACGACGAGCGGCACGTTCAGGTTCACGGCCTTCGAACCGGCGATCACGCCTTCCGCGATCACGTCGCAGCGCATGATGCCGCCGAAGATGTTCACGAGGATCGCCTTCAGGTCCGGGTTCTTCAGCATCAGCTTGAACGCTTCCGTGACCTTCTCGGTCGTCGCACCACCGCCGACGTCCAGGAAGTTCGCCGGCTCGCCGCCGAACAGCTTGATCGTGTCCATCGTCGCCATCGCGAGGCCTGCGCCGTTCACGAGACAGCCGATGTTGCCGTCGAGCGAGATGTACGCGAGGTCGAACTTCGACGCTTCGATTTCAGCCGGATCTTCTTCGTCCAGGTCGCGGTACGCGACGATTTCCGGGTGGCGGAACAGCGCGTTCGAGTCGAAGTTGAACTTCGCGTCGAGTGCGATGACCTTGCCGTCGCCGGAGACGTTCAGCGGGTTGATTTCAGCCAGCGATGCGTCGGTTTCCCAGAATGCCTTGTACAGGCCTTGCAGGATCGCGCGCGCTTGCGGAATCGAAGCAGCCGGCACGCCGATCTTCGCGGCGAGGTCGTCGGCCTGCGCGTCCAGCAGGCCCGTCGACGGCTCGACGATGACCTTGTGGATCAGTTCCGGGTGCTTTTCGGCGACTTCTTCGATGTCCATGCCGCCTTCGCTCGAACCCATCAGAACGATCTTTTGCGACACGCGATCAACGACGAGGCTGACGTACAGTTCCTGCTTGATGTCGGCGCCTTCCTCGATCATCAGGCGGTTGACCTTCTGGCCTTCCGGACCGGTCTGGTGCGTGACGAGCTGCATGCCGAGGATCTGGTTCGCGTATTCGCGAACCTGCTCGATCGACTTCGCCACCTTCACGCCGCCGCCCTTGCCACGGCCACCCGCGTGAATCTGAGCCTTCACGACCCACACCGGGCCGCCCAGCTCTTCTGCCACCTTGACGGCCTCTTCAACCGAGAACGCCGGCTTGCCGCGCGGTACCGCGACTCCGAATTTCCGCAGGATTTCCTTACCCTGGTACTCGTGAATCTTCATGCGTGATTCCCTTCAGTCTGAGAGTTGGATGAAATGTCGCTTAAGACGCTTCTTCGAATGATTTCCGTTCATTCCTTCGTGCTGCCCTCACCGGGCAAGTCCGGCCGGTTCGTGCCATACCAGCGCGGGTAGTACTGCCGCACGACCTCGCCGTCGAACCGCAACGCCCGGCAGCGGCCGAGCTGGAAAGGCGGTTCGGCGTGCTCGCCGTCATGGTCCGGTCCTTCGCCTCCCTCCTCGCGCACGTTCCATACGTCACCGGCGAACGCCTGGATCGCTGCCGTCGGCAGCACGGCGCACAGTTCGGTGAGATGGGAACAGCCTGCGACGCCGGCGAGCAGCCGGTTCGCGTTGCGGCGGAAATTGCGGAAGAGATTGAGCCCGATGAGGGCCCGGTAGGCGGGAGGGGCGGATTGACAGTGACCGGGATAGGGAACCCACTCCGAAGACGCTTCGGCGTCGACGACATTGAGGTCACGATCGATAGTCACGCGCAGCCAGAGTTCGTGGATCGGCAGGCCTTGGGGCCGGATGCCCGACGCAAGCGCGACATCGCGCGGCTTGTGGTCGGTCAGGCAGGCTTCGATGTCCCACAAGCCGTCGCCGCGCTCGTAGGCTTCCGCTCGGATTGCGCGTCGATGTCGCAACTGACGGGGCACGGGCTCGGATAGCGGCATGCTGGAGGTTGAGGCCGAAGAGGAAAACCCGTGGATTTTAGCATATTGGGTATTTGAGGCATCCGGCCGCGACGGCGGGTATTCCCGCCTGTCCGGAAACGGTTGCGTTGCAGCAAAATCGCGCGCAGCGCGCGCGACCGAACCGGTCAGTCGTCGATCGGGAAATCGTCGCCGACCTTCAGCAACTTCACGATGGTCGAGCTCGAGAAGCCGCGCGCGGCAAGGAAGCGCGCCTGCTTCGCGCGCTCGGCGGGCGTTTGCGGCAGTGCACCGAATTTCTTGCGCCACACGGCCTGCGCGCGTGCCCACTCGGTCTCGCGCAATTGCGCATTCACTTCCTCGACGAGACTGTCGCCGACCGCATGACGCTTCAGTTCGCTGACGATGCGTGCGACGCCGACGCGCGATGCGCGGCGATGCACGAGACTCTCGGCAAAGCGCGCGTCGGACAGCCAGCCTTCCTTTTCCAGTGCATCGAGCACCGGCTCGACGGATTCGTCCTCACCGACGTACGGTGCGAGCTTGCGCGCGAGTTCGGCCCTGCTGTACTCGCGCCGGGACAAATAGCCGAGCGCGCGGCCCTTCAGCGAACGCGGCGGTTTCGACGACTTGCGCTCGGCGGTACCGGATGCGTCGTCTGAAGCAGTGCCGGCGGAACCGCCGGACGCACGGCGCGTGCGACGCGGATGCTGGCTACTGCGCGTATACACATCTTCCTTGACCGACGCAGACGCATCGGCCGCGTGCTCGCCCGGAAAACTGACACCGGACACGCGACGGCGCGACCGGTCGTGCGCGTCGAACGATTCGTCGTCGTCGAACGGATCGACCGGCGCGGTCATCTCAAACGAAACGAGGGCATCCTCGGATGCCCTCGTCGCGGTGCGGGTCGCGGCACGACTGCCCGCGCTCCGCCGGTTGGCCCCCGAGGATTCGGCTTGCCGGCCGGAGCGACCCGCCGTGTCGGGCGCGTCGCTCGGTTCCGGTTCGCCAGCCTGACCTCGGCGCCCGACCATCACTCTTCTTCGTCCATCGCCTCGGCTTCGTCGAGCCCTGCACCATCCGGCATGGCGGCAACGCCGAGCGATTCGCGAATGCGGTTTTCGATCTCGCGCGCGATTTCCGGATTCTCGCGCAGGAATTCACGCGCGTTGTCCTTGCCCTGGCCGATCTTCTCGCCGTTGTAGCTGTACCAGGCGCCTGCCTTGTCGACGATCTTCGCCTGCACGCCGAGATCGATGATCTCGCCCTGACGCGAAATGCCCTCGCCGTACAGGATGTCGAAGATCGCTTCGCGGAACGGCGGCGACACCTTGTTCTTGACGACCTTCACGCGGGTTTCATTGCCGATCACCTCGTCGTTCTTCTTGATCGAACCGATGCGGCGGATATCCAGACGCACCGACGAGTAGAACTTGAGCGCGTTGCCGCCCGTCGTGGTTTCCGGGTTGCCGAACATCACGCCGATCTTCATCCGGATCTGGTTGATGAAGATCACGAGGCAGTTCGTGCGCTTGATCGTGCCCGTCAGCTTGCGCAGTGCCTGCGACATCAGGCGAGCCTGCAGGCCCGGCAGCGAATCGCCCATCTCGCCTTCGATTTCGGCCTTCGGCACGAGCGCCGCGACCGAGTCGATGACGATCATGTCGATCGAACCCGAGCGCACCAGCGCGTCGGTGATTTCGAGCGCCTGCTCGCCGGTGTCCGGCTGCGAGATCAGCAGCTCCGGCACGTTCACGCCGAGCTTCGCCGCATATTGAACGTCGAGCGCGTGCTCGGCGTCGATGAAGGCTGCCGTGCCGCCCAGCTTCTGCAGTTCGGCGATGACCTGCAGCGTGAGCGTGGTTTTACCGGACGATTCCGGACCGTAGATCTCGACCACCCGGCCGCGCGGCAGGCCGCCGACGCCGAGCGCGATATCGAGACCCAGCGAGCCCGTGGAGACGACCTGGATGTCTTCGGCCGCTTCGCCGTCGCCCATCCGCATGATCGATCCCTTGCCGAACTGCTTCTCGATCTGCGCGAGTGCGGCCGCCAGCGCCTTGCTCTTCTCGGCGGTCATCCCGGAGCCCTTCTTGCTATCTTCCATGAATCGTCCTTTGCTATGATGAGCAGCGTCTGTCAGAGGCGCGCCCGCTTTCAAGCGCTGCCCACGAATGCAGACACTGTATAAAAAAACAGTGTTTTATGCAAGCCCGCAATGCAGGCTGCGTTGTACACGGATAACTTCGGAGACAGCCGCGCCGGCGCGAACGCCCCGCCGGCCATCGGTCAGCAACATGCGAATTCTCATCGCCGAAGACGACAGCATACTCGCGGACGGCCTCACCCGGTCACTCCGCCAATCGGGCTATGCCGTCGACCACGTGAAGAGCGGCGTCGAAGCCGATACCGCGCTGTCGATGCAGTCCTTCGACCTGCTGATCCTCGATCTCGGGCTGCCCAAGATGTCCGGGCTCGACGTGCTGAAGCGCCTGCGCGCGCGCAATTCCAATCTCCCCGTGCTGATCCTGACCGCCGCCGACAGCGTCGACGAGCGCGTGAAGGGGCTCGACCTCGGTGCGGACGACTACATGGCCAAGCCGTTCGCGCTCAACGAGCTCGAGGCGCGCGTGCGCGCGCTGACCCGGCGCGGCGCGGGCGGCGGCCCGACCGTCGTGCGCCACGGCTCGCTCGCGTTCGACCAGGTCGGCCGCATCGCATATGCGAACGACCGCGTGCTCGATCTGTCCGCGCGCGAGCTCGGGCTGCTCGAAGTGCTGCTGCAGCGCATCGGCCGGCTCGTGTCGAAGGAGCAGCTCGTCGACCATCTGTGCGAATGGGGCGAGGAAGTCAGCAACAACGCGATCGAAGTGTACGTCCACCGGCTGCGCAAGAAGATCGAGCCGAGCGGCGTGCGGATTTCCACCGTGCGCGGCCTCGGCTACTGCCTCGAGAAAGTCGCGCCCGCGGCGCCGGCCGACTCGCCCGCGCCCCAGTCCGCGGCGGCCGGCACGCCGCTGCGCTGAACCCGGCCGTCGCCGCGATGGCCACGCCGGCCCATTCCCGCCATCCGACCGGCGATCAACCGTCCGCCGCCGACGCCGCGCGCGACGCGCGCTACGAGAACCCGTTCGCGCCGCCCGACGAAACCGACACGCCCGAGGCCGCGCGGCCGCGCTCGCTGTTCGGCGAAATCCTCGACTGGATGCTCGCGCCGCTCCTGCTGCTGTGGCCGATGAGCATCGCCGTCACCTATCTCGTCGCGAAGACGATCGCGAACGGCCCGTTCGACCGCGCGCTCGAGACCAACGCGTACGTGCTCGCGCGGCAGATCCATCCGGTCAACGGCGTCGCCGAGCTGACGCTGCCGCAGCAGACGCGCGACTTCCTGCGCGCGGACAACGTCGACAGCGTGTACTTCCAGGTGCTCGGCACGCGCGGCGAACTGGTCGCGGGCGAGGCCGACATGCCGCTGCCGCGCGACGAGGACCGCCCGCCGCCGGGCGTCGTCGTGTTCCGCGACGACCTGCTGCGCGGCAACGACGTGCGCGTCGCGTATACGACCGTCGCGCTGCCCGAGTCGAACGGCACGCAGCCCGTGCTCGTGCAGGTCGGCGAGACGCTCGACAAGCGCAACGCGCTCGCGAACGACATCATCAAGGGCGTGATCCTGCCGCAGTTCGTGATCCTGCCGCTCGCGATCCTGCTCGTCTGGTTCGGGCTGTCGCGCGGGCTCGCGCCGCTCAACGCGCTGCAGGCGCACATCCGCGCACGGCGTCCCGACGACCTGTCGCCCGTCGAGGCGCAGCGCGCGCCGCCCGAGATCGAGCCGCTCGTCACGTCGTTCAACGACCTGCTCGCGCGCCTCGAACAGAACATGGCGCTGCAGAAGCGCTTCATCGCCGACGCCGCGCACCAGATGAAGACGCCGCTCGCGGGGCTGCGCACGCAGGCCGAGTTCGCGTTGCGCCACCCCGTGCCGCCCGACGTGCAGCGTTCGCTCGAACAGATCGCGACGAGTTCCGAGCAGGCCGCGCGGCTCGTCACGCAACTGCTCGCGCTCGCGCGCGCCGAGAACCGCGCGAGCGGGCTGACGTTCGAGCCGGTCGAGATCGCCGCGCTTGCACGCCGCACGGTGCGCGACTGGGTGCAGGCCGCGCTCGCGAAGCGCATGGACCTCGGCTACGAAGGCCCGGAGGACGACGCGCCGCTCGAGGTCGACGGCAATCCCGTGATGCTGCGCGAGATGCTCGGCAACCTGGTCGACAACGCCATCCGCTACACGCCCGAAGGCGGCCGCATCACCGTGCGCGTGCGGGCCGAGCGTGCGGCGCGGCGCGTGCATCTCGAAGTCGAGGACACCGGGCCCGGCATCCCGGCCGCGGAACGCGACCGCGTGGTCGAACGCTTCTACCGGATCCTCGGCCGCGAAGGCGACGGCAGCGGCCTCGGGCTCGCGATCGTGCGCGAGATCGCCGCCCAGCACGGCGGCACGCTGACGCTCGACGATCACGTATACCAAAGCGCACCGCGCCTCGCGGGCACGCTCGTGCGCATCAGCCTGCCGCTGTCGGACACCGCGCCGGATCAATCCTGATACGCGCGGGTCCGTACCGCGCCGCGATCACATCGAAACCGGCGCTTTAACCCCGATTGCGACAGGATCGGAGCGCGAAACGACCGATTCGGCGCGGGTTAACGCGCAGTCGTTTTGTGCCCGCGAGTCAGTGCGCCGTAAGTTTCCGTGCCAATAATCGTCGACAGGCCCGCCCCCCCAAGGTGGCCGCATATCTATATCAAGGGACTTGGAGACGATTCATGGCAACGTTAGGCGAGCAAATTTCGCACTCGCCGATGACGGGCGAAGAGAAGAAGGTGATCTTCGCGTCGTCGCTCGGCACCGTGTTCGAGTGGTACGACTTTTATCTGGCCGGATCACTCGCGGCCTACATCAGCAAGAGCTTCTTCTCCGGGGTCAATCCGACCGCCGCATTCATCTTCACACTGCTCGGCTTCGCGGCGGGCTTCGCCGTGCGTCCGTTCGGCGCGATCGTGTTCGGCCGGCTCGGCGACCTCGTCGGCCGCAAGCATACGTTCCTCGTGACGATCGTGATCATGGGCATCTCGACCTTCGTGGTCGGCTTCCTGCCCGGCTACGCATCGATCGGCATCGCGGCGCCGGTGATCTTCATCGCGATGCGGCTGCTGCAGGGCCTCGCGCTCGGCGGCGAGTACGGCGGTGCGGCGACCTACGTCGCCGAGCATGCGCCGGCGAACCGTCGCGGCTTCTATACCGCATGGATCCAGACGACCGCGACGCTCGGCCTGTTCCTGTCGCTGCTCGTGATCCTCGGCGTGCGCACGTTCATCGGCGAGGAAGCGTTCGGCAACTGGGGCTGGCGCGTGCCGTTCGTCGCGTCGATCCTGCTGCTCGCTGTGTCGGTGTGGATCCGGTTGCAGCTGAACGAATCGCCGGTGTTCCTGCGCATCAAGGCGGAAGGCAAGACGTCGAAGGCGCCGCTGACCGAAGCGTTCGGCCAGTGGAAGAACCTGAAGATCGTGATCCTCGCGCTCGTCGGCCTGACCGCCGGCCAGGCCGTCGTGTGGTACACGGGCCAGTTCTACGCCCTGTTCTTCCTCACGCAGACGCTGAAGGTCGACGGTGCCAGCGCGAACATCCTGATCGCGATCGCGCTCCTGATCGGCACGCCGTTCTTCCTGTTCTTCGGGTCGCTGTCGGACAAGATCGGCCGCAAGCCGATCATCCTCGCGGGCTGCCTGATCGCGGCGCTGACCTACTTCCCGCTGTTCAAGGCGCTCACGCACTACGCGAACCCGCAGCTCGAACTCGCGACGCAGAAGGCGCCGATCACGGTCCTCGCCGATCCGGCCACCTGCTCGTTCCAGTTCAACCCGGTGGGCACGTCGAAGTTCACGAGCTCGTGCGACATCGTGAAGAGCGCGCTCGCGAAGGCCGGCCTGAACTACGAGAACGTCGCGGCGCCGGCTGGCGCGACCGCGCAGATCAAGGTCGGCGATGCGGTGATCCCCGCGTATGACGGCAAGGCGGCCGATGCGAAGGCGCAGGGCGCGGCGTTCGACAAGACGCTCGCGTCGACGCTGAAGGCGGCCGGCTACCCGGCGAAGGCCGACCCGTCGCAGCTCAACTGGCCGATGACGATCGTGATCCTGACGATCCTCGTGATCTACGTGACGATGGTCTACGGCCCGATCGCGGCGATGCTGGTCGAGATGTTCCCGACGCGCATCCGCTACACGTCGATGTCGCTGCCGTATCACATCGGCAACGGCTGGTTCGGCGGCTTCCTGCCGGCGACCGCGTTCGCGATCGTCGCGGCGAAGGGCGACATCTATTCGGGGCTCTGGTATCCGATCGTGATCGCGCTGGTCACGTTCGTGATCGGTCTGCTGTTCGTCAAGGACACGAAGAACTCGAACATCTACGCGCAGGATTGAGGTCGGGCGCGGGCGGCACCCCGCCCGCAACCTGTGCCGGCGCCCGCCGCCGGCACCTTTTTTCAGGAAAGTGAAAAAAGGTGTTGACAGCCCGGCGGCACATCTACATAATTCAAGTCTTCGGCGAATTAGCTCAGTCGGTTAGAGCGACGGAATCATAATCCGCAGGTCCGGGGTTCGAGTCCCTGATTCGCCACCAAATGCGAAAAGCCGCTGTTCCGAAAGGATCAGCGGCTTTTTTCATTGCATCATCCGGGCGGCCGCGGATTCGCGCACCGCCTGTCCGTCAGGCGTGCGTCCCGCGCGTCATGCCACCACCGCCCCGCGCTGCGCGTCGGGCACCTCCGCCCGCACCTTCCCCCGCCAGTTCTCTCCACCCTCCAGCGCCGGCGTCGACTCGAACAGCTCCGCGATCCAGTCCGCGAACACGCGCACCTTCTGCGACAGATGCCGGTTGTGCGGATACACGATCGAGATCGGCTTGGGCTTCGGATTGCAGTCGGGCAGCACCTCGACCAGCGAGCCGTCGCGCAGGTGCGGCAGCACCATGAACAGCGTCGGCTGGATCATCCCGAACCCTTCGAGCCCGCATGTCACGTACGCATCCGAATCGTTGACGGTGACACTGCCGTTCATCCGCACCTCGACCGGCTTGCCCTCGATCATGAACACCCACGGAATCGCCCGTGCGCCGTGGCTCGCGCGGAAATTCACCGCATGATGGTCGGCCAGGTCGGCGATCTCCTGCGGCTCGCCGTGACGCGCGAGATAGTCGGGCGACGCGCAGGTCACGCGCTTGAGCATCCCGATCCGCCGCGCGACCATCGACGAATCCTCGAGCGGCCCGACCCGGATCATGCAGTCGATGCCTTCCTCGACCGGATCCACGTAACGGTCCGACAAGCCGAGGTCGAGCGTCATGTCCGGATAGCGCTGCCGGAAGATCGACAGCGCCGGCAACACGACGCGCCGCCCGAGCGAACTCGGCATGTGGACGCGCAGCACGCCGCTCGGCTTGCGGTTGCCGGTCTGGAAACTCGCGTCGGCTTCCGCGATCTCCGAGATGATCTTCATGCAATGCTCGTAATACGCGGCGCCCTCCGGCGTCAGCGACAGCCGCCGCGTCGTACGGTGCATCAGACGCACGCCGAGCAGCGCCTCGAGATTCTGGATGATGGTCGTCACCGACGCGCGCGGCATCGCGAGCGTGTCGGCCGCGCGCGTGAAGCTGTTCGCGTCGACCACGCGGGTGAAAACTTCCATTGCCTGAATGCGGTCCATGCTGCGCCCCCTTCGAATCGCCAACGGAACAGAATAGAGCGCGCAACCCGCGCGGCACAAGCCCCCGCCTATTGTTTGCCACTTCTGAATAGTCGCAGCGTTTCGGACTGGAAAGTGATCCGGATCCGTGCAGTTCCAGACGCGACGGCCCGATCCCCGGTCGCCATGCGCGGCGCGCTCACCGCTCACCGCTCACCGCTCACCGCTCACCGCTCACCGCTCACCGCTCACCGGCACGTTACCGCACGAACCGCTCGCGATAGCCCTGCGGCGACACGCCGAGCACGCGTACGAAACTTCGCCGCAGCGTCTCCTCCGAGCCGAAACCGCACCGCGTGGCGATCCGCTTGACGGGCCACGCGGTTTCGCCGAGCAGACGCTGCGCGGCCTCGACGCGAATCTGCTCGACCGCGCGCGCGGGCGTGCGGCCGGTGCCCGCGCGGTAGTGACGCACGAAGCTGCGCTCGCTCATGCTGACGCGCTCGGCAAGCGCCGGCAACGACAGGTCGGCCGTCAGGTGCTCGGCGATCCACGCATGGAGTTCGCCGAAGCGGTCGTCGGTACGTTGCATCGACAACATCGCGCTGAACTGCGCCTGCCCGCCCGGCCGCTTCAGGAACACGACGAGCTCGCGCGCGGCGTCGAGCGCGATCGCCCGCCCGAGATCCTCCTCGACCAGCGCGAGCGCGAGATCGATGCCGGCCGTCACGCCGGCCGACGTCCACAACGCCCCTTCGCGGATGAAGATCGGGTCGGGCTCGACGCGCACGTTCGGATAGCGCGCCGCGAATTCGTCGCAGCGCGCCCAGTGCGTGACCGCGCGCCGCCCGTCGAGCAGGCCGGCCTCGGCGAGCAGGAACGCGCCGGTGCAGACCGATGCGACACGTCGCGCGCGCTGCGCCTGCTGCCGGACCCAGCGCACCGTCCGCGCATCCCGCGAAGCGGCGTGCACGCCCTTGCCGCCGGCCACGATCACCGTATCGGGACGCCCGGCCGAGCGCAGCGAATCGGCCATCACCACGAGGCCGGAGGACGTCTCGATCGGCCCCGCCTCCGCGGCGACGACACGCGGCACATACGGCACGGGCTGCCCGCGCTCCTGCGCGAGTTCGTTGACGGATGCGAACACCTGCAGCGGCCCGGTCACGTCGAGCAACTGCGCACGGGGGAACGCGAGGACGATGATCGAGCGCGGAGCGGCAGGCATGGCGATTGGCTGAAAACGTGGGTGATATGGCAATTTCGCCAAACACTACGCGCCTAGAATCGATCTGTCCATCGTGCGCCGGCCGTGGCGCATTCCCTTCCCTTCGGAGCGTTCGCATGACTCTGCATATCGGCCTTCTCGTGTTTCCCGGCGTCCAGCAACTCGATCTCACCGGCCCGCACGACGTGCTCGCGTCGTTGCCCGACGCGACCGTCCATCTGGTCTGGAAATCGCACGACACCGTCACGTCGAGCAGCGGCCTCGCGCTCGCGCCGACCTGCACGTTCGACGATTGCCCGCCGCTCGACGTGATCTGCGTGCCCGGCGGGATCGGCATCAACGACCTGCTGCTCGATGCCGAAACGATCGCGTTCGTGCAGCAGCGCGCGGCCGCCGCGCGCTACGTGACGTCGGTCTGCACGGGCGCGCTGCTGCTTGGCGTGGCCGGCCTGCTGCGCGGCCGCCGCGCGACGACGCACTGGGCATTTCATTCGCTGCTCGCGCCGCTCGGGGCAGTGCCCGTGCGCGAGCGCGTGGTGCGCGACGGCAACCTGATCACCGGCGGCGGCGTGACGGCCGGCATCGACTTCGCGTTGACGATCGCCGCCGAACTCGTCGGCGACGAAGAGGCGCAGTCGATCCAGCTGGCGCTCGAATACGCGCCCGCGCCGCCGTTCGATGCGGGCTCGCCGGATACGGCGCCGGCGTCGGTGCTGAAGCGCGTGACCGAGCGCTCGGCGGCAGGGCTGGAGAAGCGCAGGCAGACGATCGACGCGGCATTGCGCGCGATGTCCCGCTGAAGACAAGCACACGAAAACCGAAGGGCGGGCGGGCCGCGCAGTCACGCAGCCTGCCCGACTCCGCAGCATTCGCATTGACGGACCGGACCTATCGATGAACATCATCCGCAGCACCGCATTCACCGCGCAACGCCCGTGGGGGGCGCTGGACATCGCGAACCTGAACGGCATCACGGTCCGCCTGCACTGGACCGATCGGCCGTACCGTTGGCATGTGAACGACGGCGAGGAGGTTTTCGCGGTGCTCGACGGCCGTGTCGAGATGCGCTACCGCGCAGCAGGTGTCGAGCACGCGACGGTGCTCGAGACGGGAGACGTCTTCCACGCGACGATCGGCACCGAACACGTCGCGCACCCGCTCGGCGAAGCGCGCATCCTCGTGATCGAGACCGAAGGCAGCGACTGACGGCGGGCGTCAGCCCGAGATGGTGCCCGTCCCCTGCGACGGGATCAGCTTCGGCTGCGGCGTGCACAGGCACTGGCACAGGTCGTGTTCGAGCGCGACGACCTTGCCCATCACGGTCATCGTCCGCTCGCCGCCGTCGGACACGATCACGCCCTGGGTCTTGCACGCGGCGCAGAACACCGGCGCGCCGAGATAGGCGAGTTCGCGGCCGTCGAACGACGAATTGGCGATTCCGTCGAGCACGACACCGCCATGGTCGGTCGTGTCGCCCTTCAGGATGAATTTGCGGCTCATGCTTCGGCTCTCCCTCGGAAACGCCGCGCAGCGCGGCATCGGGCCACGCGCGGGCAGTCGGTATCCGCCCGTCGGTCGCGGGCGTTTCGCGAGGATATCACCGCGCGGCCGATCGTCGAATGCACGTCGTTCAGCGCGGCGTTCACGGTGTCGTCGTACGCCGACGCCGTGTCATGCACGCCGAAGCACTTCATGGAGGTCGACTCGATACGCGAGCGGATGATCGCGATCGCGTGCGACTGGCCGATTCACTGCTTCGTCGAAGCCGTGCGCCGGCACGATCCCGCGAAGCGGCGATGGCGATGGCGACGCGCTCAGACGAACAGCGCGACGCAAAGCGCGGCGCCGCACAGATACGTGCCGAGCGCGCCGATGAAACGCAGGGGATTCGGCCTGTCCATCGTCGGCCACGCGAGCAGTCCGATCACGAGCAGACAGCGGCACGCGGTTGCCGCGACGATCAGCGAGACGATCGCGCGCGACGGGTCGTGTGCGCCGAAATAGAGAAACAGCACCGCGAGAAACGGCGCGTATTCGGCCGTGTTGCCGTGCGCGCGCACGATCTTGTGCAACCCGTCGGCCGGATCGGACGCACATCCGGAACCGGTGGTGCGCCGGAAGCGCGCAACGGACACGATCAGGCCGAGCCCGAACAGCAGCAACCCCAGGATCGTCGTGCAAACGAGCGCGACGGGATGGATCGACATGGCACCCCCGATGAATGCGGACATGCGCTGCACATCGGGCGATCGTACCTGCGGCCGGTGCACCCGGCTATCGCGGAAACCCGTAGCGTCTTCACGCACCGGCGACGGATTCGGACAGGATCGGACCCGATTTGCGGTCGATAAGGCAATGCACAAGACCGGTGCGTGAGCCGCCGGCGCCGCCACGCGCCGTCGTTCCCGGCGGCCGGGCGGTGCGCGCAAACGTTACGCCACGGCGACACGCGCCACCGCATCGCACCGCCCGTTGCCGCACGTCACAGGCATGTGCGTTGCGTCGACGCATCTCGGTAGTGAACCGCCCTTGGCAGCCCGCTGCGGAGGACTACACTAATCCTTAATGAGGTGCGGCCGGAGCCTGCGCCTTCAGGGAGACGCCGCCATGAATCGGCCGCTGAATCGCATCCTGCCGCGCGTGACCGGTAGTGCCTCGGTCTGGACGTGGATCAAGTGGTCCTTGCTGGCCGCGCTGGTGATCGCGATCGCGATCGTCGCGCGACTCGTGATGACCGAGATCGCGACATCGCGCCTGCAGGCGCACTACCTGTCCGAGCTCACGCGTGACGTCGGCTACACCGTCGAGGCCGGCGCAAGCGACCACATCCGCTTCCCCGCCAACGGGCCATACGACCAGCGCCTCGGCTACGCGATGATTCCCGCGTTCCAGCAGCATCTGCTCGCGCGCGGCTTCGTCGTCGGCAAGCAGGCGCGCGATTCGCAACGAATGCTGTCGCTCGCCGATCACGGCCTGTTCCTGCCTTACGAAGAGAAAGACCAGGCCGGGCTGATGCTGTTCGACTCGACCGGCGCGCCGCTGTTCGCGACCGTGTTCCCGCAGCGCGTCTACGCCGACTTCGACACGGTGCCGCGCGTGATCGCGGATTCGCTGCTGTTCATCGAGGATCGCTACCTGCTCGACTCGAACCAGCCGAACCGCAACCCGGCGATCGACTGGGGACGCTTCAGCCGCGCGCTCGCCGACCAGGCGATGCACGTCGTCAACCATCATCAGGCGCGTCCGGGCGGCAGCACGCTCGCGACGCAGATCGAGAAGTTCCGCCATTCGCCCGACGGCCGCACCGCGACGCCGCCGGAAAAGCTGCGGCAGATCGCGTCCGCGTCGGTCCTCGCGTACCTGAACGGCCCGCAGACGATGCTCGCGCGGCGCGCGATCCTGGTGCGCTACCTGAACTCGGTGCCGCTCGCCGCGCGGCCGCACGTGGGTGAAATCACCGGCATCGGCGACGGTCTCGCCGCGTGGTACGGCCGCGACTTCAACGACGTCAACCGGATCCTGTCCGCGCCGACGACCGGCGACAACGTCGACGAACAGGGCAAGGCGTTCCGCGAGGTGCTGTCGCTGATCATCGCGCAGCGCGCGCCGTCGTACTTCCTGAATCGCGGCTATCCGGCGCTGCAGAAGCTGACCGACAGCTACCTGCGGCTCCTGTCGAACGGCGGCGTGATCTCGCCCGCGCTGCGCGATGCTGCGCTCGCCGCGCAGATCGAGCGCAGCGCGCCGCCGGCCGCCGCGCACGTGCAGTCGTTCGTGTCGCGCAAGGCCGTGTCGTCCGCGCGCGCGTCGCTGCTGTCGGCACTCGGGATCAGCGACCTGTACCAGCTCGACCAGCTCGACCTCGAAGCCACCAGCACGCTCGACAACGGCGTGCAGCAGGCGGTCGCCGAACGGCTCGCGCGGGCGTCGACCCGCGACGGCGCGCAGGCCGCCGGCCTGTACGGCTTCGAGATGCTCGCGCCGAAGGACGACCCGTCGCACCTCACGTACAGCTTCACGCTGTACGAGCACCGCAACGGCGCGAACATGCTGCGTGTGCAGACCGACAGCGTGAACCAGCCGTTCGACGTGAACCGCGGCGGCCGCATCAACCTCGGCTCGACCGCGAAGCTGCGCACGCTGATCACCTACCTGCAGATCGTCTCCGACCTGCACGCGCGCTACGGCAACCTGTCGAACGCGCAACTCGCGAAGGTGAAGCCCGACCCGATCGACGGACTGTCGCGCTGGGCGCTCGATTACCTGTCGCATACGCGCGATCGCTCGCTGCAGGCGATGCTCGACGCGGCGGTCGAACGCAAGTATTCGGCGAGCCCCGACGTGTTCTACACGGGCGGCGGCGCGCAGGTATTCTCGAACTTCGAGAAGTCGGACAACGGCCGCATCCTGACGCTGCATGCGGCGTTCGAGCACTCGGTCAACCTCGTGTTCGTGCGGCTGATGCGCGACATCGTCCATTACGAGATGCTGCAGGCGGCCGGCCCGTCGTCGTCGTGGCTCGGCGATCCGGAGCAGCGCAAGCATTACCTCGAGCAGTTCGTCGACGGCGAAAG
This sequence comes from Burkholderia sp. RF4-BP95, assembly GCF_001521985.1. NCBI lineage: Bacteria > Pseudomonadati > Pseudomonadota > Betaproteobacteria > Burkholderiales > Burkholderiaceae > Burkholderia > Burkholderia sp. RF4-BP95. The sequence goes on from NZ_LOSX01000027.1 coordinate 143,320, forward strand.
CAAGGTCTACGTGAAGCGCTACTACACGCGCTATGCGGGCAAGGCGCCCGACGACGCGCTCGCGCTGATGCTGCAGGACGTGCGCAAGTCGCCGCCGAAGATCGCGACGGTGCTGCGCAGCGTCGCGCCGAACGAATCGCTCGCGTGGTTCAGCGCGCGGATGCGCGCGCAGCTGAAGGGCACGCCGGCCGCGACGTTGTCGGACGACGATCTCGCCGCGCTCTACGCGAAGTACGCGATCGACCGGTTCAACCTCAACGATCGCGGCTACATCGCGAGCGTCCACCCGCTCGCGCTGTGGACGCTCAACTATCTGCGCGCCCACCCGAACGCGCCGCTCGGCGACGTTCAGCGCGACAGCCGCGATGCGCGCTTCTACACGTATTCGTGGCTGTACAAGACGCGCTACCACGCGACCCAGGACCGGCGCATTCGCCACATGGTCGAGTTGCGCGCGTACGGGGAGATCACGAAAGCGTGGCGTGCGCTCGGCTACCCGTTCGCGGAAGTCACGCCGTCATACGCGGCCGCGATCGGCGCATCGGGCGACCAGCCCGACGCGCTCGCGAAACTGATCGGCCTGATCGCGAACGGCGGCCAGAAGGCGCCGACCGAGACGATCACGCGCCTCGACTTCGCGAAGGGCACGCCGTACGAAACGCGCTTCGTGCGTGCGGCCGCGCAGCCGCAGCCGATGCTGTCGCCGGAGATCGTCGACGTGGCGCGCACGCTGCTGCGCGACGTCGTGCTGAACGGCACCGCGCGGCGTCTCGCGGGCGGCTTCACGCTGCCCGACGGCAAGACGCTCCAGGTGTACGGCAAGACCGGGACGGGCGACCAGCGCTTCAACGTCTACGCGCGCGGCGCGCGGCTGATCGAGTCGCGCAAGGTCAATCGCAGCGGCACGTTCGTGTTCGTGCTCGGCGACCGCTTCTTCGGCGTGCTGACGGCGACCGCGCACGAGCCGTACGCGGCACGCTACGACTTCACGAGCGCGATGGCCGTCCAGCTGCTGAAGTCGATGGCGCCGGCGCTCGCGCCGCTGATCGAGCGTCCCGTCACCGCCGGCACGCGCACGGCGGGCCCGGCGCCGCAGGCGGAAACGCCGGCGCCGCAGGCCGCGCCGGTCGAGCCGTCCTGACGGCGGCGCGCGCGCCCGCGCGAGACGCGCCGCTCAGTGCGAGCGGCCGTCGTAGTGCGTGACCGGCAGCGCGTCGATATCGACATCCTCGAGGCATCGCACGTTGATCGCGGCCATCGCGGTGCCGTCCGGATGGGTCCCCTCGCCGAACGCATGAATCCCGCAGCGCTTGCAGAAGCGATGGCGGATCACGTGCTTGTTGAACGTATAGGTCGCGAGATGTTCGTCGGGCGTGAGGAGCTTCATGTGATCGCGCGGCACGAACCACATCAGCGCGCCCTTGCGCCGGCAGATCGAGCAGTTGCAGGCCAGCACGCCCTGCAGGTCGCCTTCCGCCTCGAACTTCACGTCGCCGCAGTGACAGCTTCCACGATAAAGCATGGGCGTCTCCCGGGGCGGCCCGTGCGCGACGACGGCATCCCGGCGGGACACCGTTGGCCGGGCCGGTTCATGCGAGTACAGTAGCGCGCACCCGCGTCGCGCGCAATGTGCGGCGACGCTCGTCCCGACCCACTCCGACCACGAGGAAAACCGCCATGCTCGAACTGCGCCCCGGCTGCGAATGCTGCGACAAGGACCTGCCGCCCGATTCGCCGGACGCACGCATCTGCACCTTCGAATGCACGTTCTGCGCGACCTGCGCGGACGACGTGCTGAAGGGTCGCTGCCCGAACTGCGGCGGCGATCTGGTGGTGCGGCCGCGCCGTCCGGCGAGCCTGCTCGCGAAATATCCGGCGTCGACGCAACGCGTGCTGAAGCCGGGCGGCTGCGCGAACCACTGACGGCCCGCACCGCCCTCCCCGTCAGGACATCTCGATCCGCGCGCGCGTCACCGCGAGCAGCGACGCCATCGCGCGGCGCGCGCCGTCCTCGTCGCGCACGCGAATCGCGTCGCTGACGGCCGCGTGCTCGGCGAGCGACGCATTGAACACATGCGCCCGGCGCGCGTTCAGATGCAGCTGCGCCTCGAGCGTGCGATCGATCAGCGCGCCGAGCGGCACCAGCAGCTCGTTGCCGCCTGCTTCCAGCACGCTCAGGTGAAAGCGCAGGTCCGCGCGCACCCATTCGTCCACGTTGCGCGCGGCGGCCATCGCGCGCACCGCGTCCTCGATCGCGTCGAAGGCGCCCGGCCCGTGCGTGCGCGCGGCCAGCGCGGCCGCATGCGGCTCGATCATCTCGCGCATCTCCTGCAGCTTCAGCGCGAACGCGAGCGGTGGCGCGACACGCGCGTACCAGTCGAGCAGGTCGGCGTCGAGCAGGTTCCACGCGCGGCGCGGCCGCACGCGCGTGCCGACCTTCGGCCGCGATTCGACCAGCCCCTTCGACGTCAGCGTGCGCAGTGCCTCGCGCAGCACCGTGCGGCTCACGCCGAACATCTCCATCAGGTCCGGCTCCCGAGGCAGCAGCGATTCGGGCGGATAGTCGCCGCGCAGGATCGCCGTCGCCAGCCGGAAGGCCGTCTGTCCATGCAGGTCGCGTTGAATGATCGTTCTCCGGTGACGGGCAACGCCGCGGCTGCCCACTATCTGCACAATAGTGCTATTAATACTATTTTTTATCGGGCTACGCTAGGATAACCGTCACGCATTCGACCGGTGCCGCATCGGCATGTCCGCGCCGGTCACCCCTGGAGACTCGCGACATGAAAATCACCCGCCTCGAAACCTTCGTCGTCCCGCCGCGCTGGCTGTTCCTCAAGATCGAAACCGACGAAGGGATCGTCGGCTGGGGCGAACCGGTCGTCGAGGGCCGCGCGCACACGGTCGAAGCCGCCGTGCACGAACTCGCCGATTATCTGGTCGGCAAGGATCCGCTGCTGATCGAGGATCACTGGCAGGTGATGTATCGCGCCGGCTTCTACCGCGGCGGCCCGATCACGATGAGCGCGATCGCGGGTGTCGACCAGGCGTTGTGGGACATCAAGGGCAAGCATCACGGCGTGCCCGTGCACGCGCTGCTCGGCGGCCAGGTACGCGACCGCATCAAGGTGTATTCGTGGATCGGCGGCGACCGGCCGAGCGACGTAGCGAACAATGCACGCGCGGTGGTCGAGCGCGGCTTCAAGGCCGTGAAGATGAACGGCTCCGAAGAGCTGCAGATCGTCGACACCTACGACAAGGTCGAGCAGGTGATCGCGAACGTCGCGGCGGTGCGCGACGCGGTCGGCCCGCACGTCGGGATCGGCGTCGACTTCCACGGCCGCGTGCACAAGCCGATGGCGAAAGTGCTCGCGAAGGAGCTCGATCCGTACAAGCTGATGTTCATCGAGGAGCCGGTGCTGTCGGAGAACGCCGAGGCGCTGCGCGACATCGTCAACCAGACCAACACGCCGATCGCGCTCGGCGAGCGGCTCTACTCGCGCTGGGACTTCAAGCACATCCTCGCGGGCGGTTACGTCGACATCATCCAGCCCGATGCGTCGCACGCGGGCGGCATCACCGAGTGCCGCAAGATCGCGACGCTCGCGGAAAGCTACGACGTCGCGCTCGCGCTGCACTGCCCGCTCGGCCCGATCGCGCTGGCCGCGTGCCTGCAGCTCGATGCGGTGAGCTACAACGCGTTCATCCAGGAACAGAGCCTCGGCATTCACTACAACCAGGGCAACGACCTGCTCGACTACCTGCGCAATCCCGAGGTATTCCGCTACGAAGACGGTTTCGTCGCGATCCCGCAGGGCCCGGGGCTCGGCATCGACGTCAACGAGGAGAAAGTGCGCGAGATGGCGAAGACGGGGCATCGCTGGCGCAACCCGGTGTGGCGTCACGCGGACGGCAGCGTCGCCGAGTGGTGATGAGGAAGTGAGATGAGGTGCGTTGCACGGCGTGCATGCCGCGCAACGGCTTCGAGACGGCCGCCCGACAGGCGGCCGTTTTTGCATCTGCAGCACGCGACGCGCGGGCACCCGGCCCGGCACCGCGCCGCCCCGGCCGTCAGCCGAGCGCCGCGAACCCCGGCACGCTGAACGACAGCACGGCGGCCGCGACGAACACGCCGATCATCGTCAGCGCCTCGAGATGCAGGATGTTGCGGAACGTGTGCGCGTCTTCGGTCGACGCGGTCCGGCGCAGGCGCGGCAGCGCCGAGAAGCGGTTCAACCCGCCGAGCACGAGCGCGAGCGCGACGAGCAGCAGCTTGAGCAGCAGCACGCGCCCCCACGTGGTGCCGTCGAGCGGCGCGAGCGAGCCGCCGAGCCCGCGCAGCGCATTGAGCACGCCCGTGCCGAGCACGAACACGACGGCGATCGTCGAGGTACGCGACAGCTGCTGGCCGATCCGGATCAGCGCGCCGCGCGCGACCGACGAGCCGAGCACCGGCAGCACCGCGAGCCCGCCCGCGAGCACGAGGCCGCCCCACACCGCGGTGGCGAGCAGGTGCAGCGTCTGCACGCCGACCGCCGCGGACAGCGGGCCGGTGTCGGCCGCATGGCCGAGCGACGCCTTGCCGGCCGCGACCACGATCACCGCGAGCCACAGCACCGCATGCGCGACCGGGCCTTCCGGCTTTGCCAGCGCGACGATCGCGAGCACGACGGCGCCGGCGAACGCGACGCTCCATGCGAAGCCCGTGTGCGTCTGCGCGAGCATGACGGGAATCGCGGCGAATGCGCCGCCGAGCCCCGCGCCGCTCATCGACGCCGCTTCATACACCAGCCAGCCGAGATCGGCGAGCACGAGCGCCAGCGCCGCCGCGACCAGCGAATGTTGCGCGCGCAGCCATGCGGGATGCGACGGCGCGACGACCGGTCGCGCGCCGTCCTTGCCGAGCCACGCCTTGAGCAGCGCCGAGCCGACGGCCATCGCGAACGTCGCGTCCATCAATGCCGCCAGCGCGACCTGTCCGATCCACAAGCTGTCGATCCTCATCGCGCGCGCCCTCCCGGGAACGGCCGGCCCGCAACGCGGCGGCAAGTGGAACGACTGCGGGAAGACGGCAACGGCACGGTAGGGAACGTCATCGATGAATCCGGAAACGGGAGAAATGACTGGGTCTGCGGCGGAGGCGGCGCCGCGCGACCCGCGAGTGTACGGTCTTCGATGGTCAAAGCGCACGCCGGTTCACACAACCCGTGTACGAAGCGCGTCAAATTGTCGCAAGTCGCAAACAGGCAGGAACCGATGTCCTTTTGCCAAATAGCCGTCATTACCCATCGATGATAGAATGCCGCGTCGCAGCAGCCCGGCTGTCCTGCCGTCCATGCGCCGAGCCGATCGTAGCCCGGACAGGTCCCCGACGAATAAACATGGAGTCTCGTGTGTCTTCAAGACGCCTCTTCCGTCCGTTGCTTGCCGTTCTCCTGATCGGTGGCGCGGGCCTTACGAGCGCTGCTCAAGCGCAGACCAAGCCCACGGAGCAAGCGCACGCCCAGCAGGCGCCGCTCAAGGCACCCGATACGATGGCCGAGCGTGTGCGCGGCTGTACCGCATGCCATGGCGTTCACGGCCAGGGTACGGACAACGACTATTTCCCGCGGCTTGCCGGCAAGCCGGCGGAGTACCTGTACAACCAGCTCGTCAACTTCCGTGATGGCCGGCGCAAGTACCCGCCGATGAACTATCTGCTGACGTACCTGAACGACGATTACCTGAAAGAGATCGCCGAGCACTTCTCGGCCGAGCGTCCGCCGTACCCGACGCCGGCCAAGCCGACGCTGCCGGCCGCCACGCTCGCGCGCGGCAAGCAGCTCGTCACGCAAGGCGATCCGTCGCGCAAGCTGCCGGCCTGCGTGGCCTGCCACGGCGCGGGGCTGACCGGCATGCAGCCGGCGATCCCGGGCCTCGTCGGCCTGCACGCCGATTACCTGAGCGCACAGCTCGGCGCATGGCGCTCGGGCAACCGCCACGCGAAGGCACCGGATTGCATGCACGAGATCGCGTCGAAGCTGTCGGACGAAGACGTGACGGCCGTGACCGCATGGCTCGCCGCGCAACCGGCGCCCGCCAACCCCGTGCCGGCCCCGGCGCGTTCGATGAAGACTCCGCTCGCCTGCGGCAGCGAACCGCAATAAGGCAAGGGAGACAGACACAATGAAACGCAAGTCCCTGTTTGCACTCTCGGCCGTCGCGATCGTCGCGGCTGCCGCCCTCGTGCCGGTCCTCTGGCCGGGCAACGACACGCTGCACGGCAACGCTGCCGTCGCGGCCACGCCGGCCGACCAGGCCGCGCTGATCAAGAAGGGCGAATACCTCGCGCGCGTCGGCGACTGTATCGCGTGCCACACCGTGCGCGGCGGCAAGTCGTTCGCGGGCGGCCTGCCGATGGCGACGCCGTTCGGCACGATGTACACGCCGAACATCACGCCGGACGACAAGGACGGTATCGGCAAGTGGACGTCGGACGACTTCTACCGCGCGATGCACACCGGCCGTTCGAAGGACGGCAGCCTGCTCTACCCGGGCTTCCCGTTCGCGAGCTACACGAAGGTCACGCGCGCCGACTCGGACGCGATCTACGCGTACCTGCGTTCGGTCCCGCCGGTCTCGGTGCCGAGCCGTCCGCACGAACTGAAGTTCCCGTTCAACAACCGCAACCTGCTGATCGGCTGGCGCACGCTGTTCTTCAAGGAAGGCGAATACAAGCCGGATCCGACCAAGTCGGTCGAATGGAACCGCGGCGCGTACCTCGTCGAAGGCCTCGGCCACTGCTCGATGTGCCACACGTCGATCAACATGATGGGCGGCCCGGTGAGCTCGGCGGCCTTCGCGGGCGGCCTGATCCCGCTGCAGAACTGGTATGCGCCGTCGCTGACGAACGACAAGGAACTCGGCCTCGGCGACTGGCACGTGCAGGAGCTGTCGGACCTGCTGCAGGCCGGCGTGTCGAACAAGGGCGCGGTGTTCGGCCCGATGGCCGACGTCGTGCACAACAGCCTGCAGTACATGAGCGACGAAGATACGCGCGCGATGTCGACGTACCTGAAGTCGATCCCGCAGAAGGCTGAAGCGCCGAAGAACATGCAGTACGAGCCGTCGAAGCAATTCGGCAACGCGCTGTTCGACCAGGGCAAGAAGATCTACGCGGACAACTGCGCGACCTGCCACGCCGAAACCGGCGCAGGCAAGCCGCCGGCGTATCCGCCGCTCGCGGGCAACCATTCGATCGTGATGGAATCGGCGGTCAACCCGATCCGCATGGTGCTGAATGGCGGCTATCCGCCGAGCACGTTCAAGAATCCGCGTCCGTACGGGATGCCGCCGTTCGCGCAGTCGCTGTCGAACCAGGAAGTCGCGGCGGTCGTCACGTATATCCGGATGTCGTGGGGCAACAACGGTACGCCGATCTCGCCGCAACAGGTGAGCGACCTGCGTTCCGCGCCGCTTGACTAAATAACGCGCGACACACACGGGGGCGCGGCTGCGGGAAACCGCAGCCGCGCCCCTTTGCTTTTTGCGACGCCGTTCCCCGCGCGGGCCGCGCGAGGCGTCGCCGATCATAAAACTCAAGAGTGGTATCTATGTCTTTCGAATCTCTCGGCTTGGCCGAACCGCTCGTCAAGGCGGTCAACGAGCTCGGCTACACGTCGCCGACTCCCATCCAGCAACAGGCGATCCCCGCCGTCCTCGGCGGCGGCGACCTGCTCGCCGGCGCACAGACCGGCACCGGCAAGACCGCCGGCTTCACGCTGCCGATCCTGCAGCGCCTGCACACGTTCTACGCCGAGCATCGCGGCGCGAAGCGCGCGGTGCGCGCGCTGATCCTCACGCCGACGCGCGAACTCGCCGCCCAGGTCGAGGAAAGCGTGCGCGCATACAGCAAATACCTGAAGCTGCGCTCGACCGTGATGTTCGGCGGCGTCAGCATCAATCCGCAGATCGATGCGCTCAAGCGCGGCGTCGACATCGTCGTCGCGACGCCGGGGCGTCTGCTCGACCACATGCAGCAGAAGACGATCGATCTGTCGGATCTCGACATCCTCGTGCTCGACGAAGCCGACCGGATGCTCGACATGGGCTTCATCCACGACATCAAGCGCGTGCTCGCGAAGCTGCCGCCGCAGCGCCAGAACCTGCTGTTCTCGGCGACCTTCTCCGACGAGATCAAGTCGCTCGCCGACAGCCTGCTCGATTCGCCCGCACTGATCGAGGTCGCGCGCCGCAACACCACCGCGGAAAGCGTCGCGCAGAAGATCCACCCGGTCGACCGCGATCGCAAGCGCGAGCTGCTCACGCATCTGATCCGCGAACACAACTGGTTCCAGGTGCTCGTGTTCACGCGCACCAAGCACGGCGCGAACCGGCTCGCGGAACAGCTGACGAAGGACGGCATCAGCGCGATGGCGATCCACGGCAACAAGAGCCAGTCGGCTCGCACGCGCGCGCTCGCGGAATTCAAGAACAGCACGCTGCAGGTGCTGGTCGCGACCGACATCGCCGCACGCGGGATCGACATCGACCAGCTGCCGCACGTCGTCAACTTCGACCTGCCGAACGTGCCGGAGGATTACGTGCACCGGATCGGCCGCACGGGCCGCGCGGGCGCGACGGGCGAAGCCGTGTCGCTCGTGTGCGTCGACGAGAAGCAGCTGCTGCGCGACATCGAGCGGCTGATCAAGCGCGAGATTCCGCAGGAAGTGATCGCGGGCTTCGAACCCGATCCGAACGCGAAGCCGGAGCCGATCCAGCAACGCCGCGGGCAGCAGCCGCGCGGCGGCAACGGCAACGGCGGCGGCGGCAATCGCCAGCCGCGTGCAGGCGGCGCCGGCCAGCCGGCCGCGAAGCGCGACGGCAATGCGCAACCGAAGGCCGCGAAGGCGGCCAAGCCGCGCGCGGCCGGCGGCGCGAGCGGCAATGCCGGTGGCGGCGGCGGTCGCCCGTCAGGCGGCAACGGCGCGCGTCCGGCGAACGGCAACGCCGCGCACGCCAACCGCAACCGTTCGTCGCGCAGCGGCCAGCGCGGTCACTGAAGCCGCGCGGCCGCGCGCCGCAGGTGCTCGACCTGGCGCTGCCAGCGCGCGAGCACCTCGGCGCGCGCCTGCCCTTCCAGCGCGAACGTGACGCCCGTCGCGAGACGCGCATAGCCGACCCGCTGCGCATCGCCATGCGCGATCGTCGCGGCGAACCCGGCCAGTCCGCCGAAGTCCCCTTCGAGCGGCTCGATCCTCAGTTGTGCCTGAAAGAATGCGCCGTCCGCGACGAGCGTCAACGCGGCCGCGCGCCGTTGCGCCAGCGCGCGCGCCGCGCGCGATTGCGGCCATAGCGCAAGCAGCAGCGTGTGCGCGTCGCGCGCATGAATCTCGCCGACGCTGAGCAGCGTCGTGCGCAACTGGCCATCGTCGGTCGCGACGATCAGCGATGCGGCGAAGTCGGCATGGCGTTCGAGCGCGGTGCCGTCGAACAGCGAAACGACGGCCGGCGGCCACGCGTCGAACGTCCATTGTTCGAGCGCGTGGCGATGGGTATCGGTCATGATGGCGGGCCCGGTGAAAAGCAGACGATGATGCCGAAGCATACGCGCGCCGCCGGACCGCGCGGTGACGATCAGCGCATGAACACGTGCCGCGTGATCTTCGTCAGCGGATAGTGGACGCTCGGCTGGATCTTGGCGGGCAGGTCGAGCGGCTTGAGCAGCATCTTCACGCACATGTCGGCCGACAGGTTGCGCCGCACGAGCGAGCTGATGCGCGCGACGCGCTCGCGGTTGTACTGGCTGTCGCCGACACGGTCCGGGTAGCGGATCGCGAACACGTGGCGCAGCGCGATCTCCGAATCCTCGTTCTTGATTTCCAGCACGCGGCGCGTCAGCGCGCCGAGCACCGCGAGCCGGCCGTTGCCTTCGAGCTTGTTGTACTTCTTGAAGAACTTGAAGAAGTGCTTGTAGTGGCGCACCTCGTCCGATCGGATGTTGTCGGTGATTTCCTTCAGCACCGGCTCGTCCGAGCATTCGTTGATCGCGCGATAGAGCGTGGCCGTGCCCGTCTCGACGACGCAGCGCGCGACCATCTCGAGCGCGCGGGTCTTCTCGAATGCGTCGACCGAGCAGGTCTTCGAGTACTCGGCGAAGAAATTCGCGAACGCGGTATCCCAGTCGAACTCGGGCCACACGTGCGCGATGTACGCCTTCAGCGCGCGCCCGTGCTGCAGTTCCTCGTGCTCCCACGCCGTGTTGAGCCACGCGGACACTTCCGGATCGTCGTTGAAGAACTCGCTCAGGTTGCTCGTGTAGAGATCCGAGCCGCTTTCGATGAACGACGACGCGCACAGCAACAGCAGCAGATCCTCGTTCGCGGCGGCGCGCTGACGATCGATCCGGTTGAGGTCGATGTCCTCGATACGCCACGGCATGACATGCGTCGTTTCAGTAGGCATGGTGGTGCGCTCCCAGTCGTCGCGCGGCCGGCGGCCGGCCCCGATCTTCGGCACGGGCCCGGCGCGCCCGCAGGCGACGTTTTGCTTGCATTTTTAGTGAGTTGGTCCGGCCGAACCATCTTGGCATCTTAGCCGGACTTTTATGTTCGTGCTTCAAAGCACTGACCATACCCGACGGGCGCAGTTCCGCCGCGCATGTTGCGGTTCGTTAGACGAGTTGTTCGAACCGGTTCGCGCACGTTCGACGAGATCCGCCGCGTCAAGCAAAACGGGCGGCCATCCGGCCGCCCGTCGAGCGCAAGACTGGACTGGAAGCGTTCCGTCAGAAACCGGCCGCGAGGCCGTCGCGACGGCTGTCGCTCGCGGCCACGTAGCCGCGCTCGGGATCGTCGCGATCGAGCCGCCACACGAACTGCCCCGAGCCGAAATCCATGTAAGGATCGTCGATCGACTTGATCGTATGGCCGCGCGCGGCGAGCGCATCGACCGTGTCGCGATTCATCGTCGACTCGACGTCGAGCGTGAAGTCGCGATTGACCTTCCAGCGCGGCGCGTCGCAGGCGGCCTGCGGCTGCTGCCCGTAGCCGAGCATGCGCACGACGGTCTGCAGATGGCCCTGCGGCTGCATGTCGCCGCCCATCACGCCGAAGCTCATCACGGCCTCGGTGCGGCCGTCGACGTCCTCGGTGACGAACGCCGGGATGATCGTATGAAACGGCCGCTTGCCGCCCGCGACGACGTTCGGCGACGCCGGGTCCATCGAGAAGCCGTGCCCGCGGTTCTGCAACGCAATGCCCGTACCCGGCACGACGAGCCCCGAACCGAAACCCATGTAGTTCGACTGAATGAAGCTCACCATCATCCCGCGCTCGTCCGCCGCCGACAGATAGATCGTGCCGCCCGAATGCGGCCGGCCGGCAGCGAAGTGCGTCGCGCGTGCGCGATCGATCAGCTTCGCGCGTTCCGCGAGATACGCGTCGTCGAGCATCTGCGCGGGCGTCACGTCCATCGCGCGCGGATCGGCGACGTAGCGATAGACGTCCGCGAACGCGAGCTTCATCGCCTCGATCTGCAGGTGCTGCGAGTCGGCCGAATCGACCGGACATTCGGCCACGCCCGCATGCTCGGCGATCCCGAGCGCGATCAGCGCGGCGATGCCCTGCCCGTTCGGCGGGATCTCGTGAATCGTGTGCCGCCCGAAGCGCTTGCCGATCGGCTCGACCCATTCCGGCCGGTACGCGCGCAGGTCGGCTTCGGTCAGCGCGCCGCCGCCTTCGCGCGCGAATGCCGCGATCTGCCCGGCGAGCGCGCCCTCGTAGAACGCGCGCGGACCGTCCTTCGCGAGGATGCGCAGCGTCCGCGCGTGGCCCGGCAGGCACATGCGCTCGCCGACGAGCGGCGCGCGCCCGCGCGGCATGAAGGTATCGGCGAAGCCCGGCAGCCCCTGCAGCTCGGGCACCGCGGCGGCCCACTTGTGCGCGACGATCGGCGACACCGAATAGCCGCGCTCGGCGATCTCGATCGCCGGCTCGAGCAGGTCCGCGAACGGCAGCGAACCGAACTTCGCGTGCAGCGCTTCCCAGCCCGCGATCACGCCCGGCACCGTGACGGTGTCCCAACCGCGCGTCGGCTTGTTCGCGATGCCGCGTGCGTCCTCGCCGTGGCGCTGGCGGAAGTAGCCGGGGTTCCACGCGGCCGGCGCGACGCCCGACGCATTCAGCCCGGACAGCCGCTCGCCGTCCCACACGAGCGCGAACGCATCGCCGCCGAGCCCGCACGACACGGGCTCGACCACCGTGATCGCGGCTGCCGCGGCCAGCGCCGCATCCACGGCATTGCCGCCCTTCCACAGCATCCGCAGCCCGGCCTGCGCCGCGAGCGGGTGCGACGTCGACACGACGTTGCGCGCGAACACCGGAATGCGGGTCGTCGGATACGGGTTGTGCCAGTTGAAGCCAGTCATCGGTTCCACCTCGTCGAAAGCTGAATGAACGCGCCGGACGCACGGCCGGCGCGCGGACAGTCCGCCATTGCAGCGCGATCCGCGTGATCGCACAAATTCATTTGTCACATGAATCCATACACTTTCCGCATGAATTCCGCGCAGCGATACGCCGCAGGCCGGTCGAACGCCCTTCCCGCCCTTACAATACCCGCTCCGCCTCACGACCTGACCGCCGAGCCATGACCCGAGATCCCCGCCTCACCCTCAACGCGCGCCAGCAGGAACTGCTCGAATGGGTGCAGCGCGACGGCTTCGTGACCGTCGACGATCTCGCCGCGCACTTCGCGGTCACGCCGCAGACGATCCGCCGCGACGTGAACTGGCTCGCCGACCTGAACCTGCTGCGCCGCTATCACGGCGGCGCGAGCCTGCCGACCAGCTCGGAAAACGTGTCGTATACCGCGCGCCAGCGGATGTTCCACGACGAGAAGCGACGCATCGCGGCGCTCGCCGCGTCGCACATCCCCGACCAGGCATCGCTGTTCATCAACCTCGGCACCACGACCGAGGAGGTTGCGCGCGCACTGAACCGCCATCACGGGCTCCATGTGATCACGAACAACCTGAACGTCGCGTCGATGATGAGCGGCTACCCGGACTGCGAGGTGCTGATCACGGGCGGCATCGTGCGGCCGTGGGACAAGGGCATCGTCGGCGAACTCGCGATCGACTTCATCCGCCAGTTCAAGGTCGACTACGCGATCATCGGCACGTCGGCGATCGAGGCCGACGGCACGCTGCGCGACTTCGACACGCGCGAGGTGCGCGTGGCCGAGGCGATCATGCAGCACGCGCGCACGGTCTACCTCGTCGCCGACCACTCGAAGGTCGGCCGCCCGGCGCTGGTGCGCCAGGGACACCTGAGCCAGGTGCATGCGCTCTTCACCGACAAGCCGCTGCCGCCGGAGATGGCCGATGCGGTGGCGAACGCTGGCACCCAGGTGTACGTCGCGGAATGACGCTTGCGATGCTGCACCGCACCTGAAACTTCAAGTGAAATCAAGAAGTTGGCGCGCCGGCTGAACCGCTTGCGGCATACGTCCCTGTCAAACTGAAAATTAACGGGGCACGATTTGTCGTTGCCCGCGCGCTCGACTAGACTCCAGTTCCCCGGCCCGTTCGCCCGATACGCCCGTGCCAAGGCGTGTGCGAATCCCAAGGCCGGCGAATACAGCTTTCCCCCCAAGCCATACCCCGTGGGGTATCGCGCACCGGCGTTCGCGCCGGCCGCGCGGGCAGACCGATTGCCATGGAGAGAACGATGCTGAGTCCGCATGAATTCGCCACGCTACTGCTTGTGAAGGACGCCCCTGACCAGGGCGACATGGATCGGGATGAACTCGACGCGCTGCTCGAACAGCAGCTCGTCCGGCTCGAAGGGCTGGGATCGGGACGCAAATACTGCGTGACCGAGACCGGCGACGCCGCGCTGCGATCCATCAAATACCGTTATTCCTGAAGCTCCGCTGTTCCTGACCTGAGCGCGCCGGCCGGATTTCCGGCCGCGCCGCTTTTCCGGTTTTCCCGCCTTCCGCGGCTTTGCCGCGTCAGCCGCCGCGCAGCGTCGGATCGACCGCGGCCCGCCAGCTGACGGCCTGCGCGCGTGCGCCGTTGAAATAGGCGACCCAACCGGCGCGCCCCGCCGCGTCGGGTGCCGCGTAGTGCGTCGAAAGTTCGTTTACGAACGCGCAATAGTTCGCCTGCGTCAGCCCGCGATACCGCTTCGCCACATACGCGTCGTACAGCGTCGCGTAGACCGGCTGCGCGTCCGCGCCCCAGTCGCGCGCGGTGCCGCCGCACGACGTCTGCAGGTCGACGAACGACGGCGCACGCCAATTGCCGGCCAGCGGCGGCATACCGGCGCCGCACCCTGCCAGAACGACGGCGCACGCACCGGCCCACATCCCAATACGCATGATTCACCTCGCGAAACGGTCGATTCCGCCAGTATCGTCCGGGATCGCGCCGCGCGCTACTGGCCCCGCTTTTTCGAACTTTACTTTTTCGATTTCGTTCGTTAAATTTCGAATTCGAACATTTCATGTTCGCCCATTTCCATCAGACGATAAGGACAGCAGGTGACCCAACCGAATCGCTACGATCTGCTCGTCGTCGGCGGCGGCATCAACGGCGCGGGCATCGCGCGCGATGCGGCCGGCCGCGGCCTGTCGGTGCTGCTCTGCGAGCAGGACGACCTCGCGTCGCACACGTCGTCGTCCAGCACGAAGCTGATTCACGGCGGCCTGCGCTACCTCGAATACAACGAATTCGGCCTCGTCCGCAAAGCGCTGCAGGAGCGTGAAACGCTGCTGCGCGCGGCGCCGCACATCATGTGGCCGCTGCGCTTCGTGATGCCGCACATGCCGAACCTGCGGCCGGCCTGGCTGATCCGCATCGGCCTGTTCCTCTACGATCACCTCGCGAAACGCGAACTGCTGCCCGGCTCGCGCGGCATCGACATGCGCCGCCATGCGGCCGGCGCACCGCTGATCGACTCGATCAAGCGCGGCTTCGTCTATTCGGACGGCTGGGTCGACGACGCGCGCCTCGTCGTGCTGAACGCGCTCGATGCGAAGGAGCGCGGCGCCGAGATCCTCACGCGCACGAAGCTCGTGTCGGCGGAACGCCGCGGCGACGAATGGGAAGCCCGGCTGCGGCACGCGGACGGCTCGATCCGCGTCGTGCACGCGCGCGCGGTCGCGAACGCGGCCGGCCCGTGGGTCGGGGAAGTGCTGCACGGCGCGCTCGGCCGCGGCGCGCAACACAGCGTGCGGCTCGTGAAAGGCAGCCACATCATCACGCGCCGCCTGTTCGATCACGATCACGCGTACATCTTCCAGAACCCGGACAAGCGGATCATCTTCGCGATTCCGTACGAGCACGACTTCACGCTGATCGGCACGACCGACGTCGAATACACGAACGATCCCGCGAAGGTCGCGATCGATCGCGACGAGACGCAGTATCTGTGCGATTCGATCAACCGCTACTTCAAGCGCAAGATCTCGCCCGCCGACGTGCACTGGACCTATTCGGGCGTGCGCCCGCTGCTCGAGGACGAAAACGCGGCGAACGCGTCGGCCGTCACGCGCGACTACCGCCTCGAGATGGACGACGGCGCCGGCGCGCCGCTGCTGTCGGTGTTCGGCGGCAAGATCACGACCTTCCGCAAGCTCGCGGAAGAAGCCGGCGACCTGCTGTGCAGCGCGCTCGGCCGCGAGGCGAAAACCTGGACGGCCGGCGCGCCGCTGCCCGGCGGCGACATCGCGAACGCGAAGTTCGACGTGTTCGCCGACGCGTTCGCGAAGCGCCATCCGTGGCTGCCCGCCGCGCTCGCGCGCCGCTACGCGCGCGCATACGGCACGCGCGCGGAACGCGTGGTCGACGGCGCGACGTCGCTCGCCGACCTCGGCGCCGAAATCGCGCCGGGCATCCACGACGCCGAACTGCGCTACCTGCGCGACGTCGAATGGGCGACCTGCGCGCAGGACGTGCTGTGGCGCCGCTCGAAGCTCGGCCTGCACGTCACGCCGGGCACGCTCGACGCGGTGACGGCCGCGGTCGACGCGTGGTTCGCCGCCGTGCACGCGCCGCACGCGTGATGCGTTTGCAGTTGCAATTGTCTGACCGACGTTGATTCACCGACGCGCCGCGTAACATGCGGCGCGCATCACAACTACGCCAATCCACGGATGGAGATGAGAGACATGCAGGATCAGTACATCCTCGCGCTTGACCAGGGCACGACGAGCTCCCGCGCGATGCTGTTCGATCGCCAGGGCAACATCGTATCGATCGCCCAGAAGGAATTCGAACAGATCTACCCGCAACCCGGCTGGGTCGAGCACGACCCGCAGGAAATCTGGTCGACGCAAGCCGGCGTCGCCGCCGAAGCGGTCACGCGCACGGGCCTGAACGGCACGTCGATCGCCGCGATCGGCATCACCAACCAGCGCGAGACGACGATCGTCTGGGATCGCGAGACGGGCCAGCCCGTCTACAACGCGATCGTGTGGCAGGACCGCCGCACCGCCGACTTCTGCGATTCGCTGAAGAAGCAGGGCCTCGAAGCGAAGGTGCGCGCGAAGACCGGCCTGCCGATCGACTCGTACTTCTCCGCGACCAAGATCCGCTGGATCCTCGACAACGTGCCGGGCGCGCGCGACAAGGCGCGCCAGGGCAAGCTCGCCTTCGGCACCGTCGACAGCTGGCTCGTGTGGAACTTCACGAAGCACGAACTGCACGTGACCGACGTGACCAACGCGTCGCGCACGATGCTGTTCAACATCCACACGCGCGAGTGGGACAGCGAGCTGCTCGAGCTGCTCGACATCCCGCGCAGCATGCTGCCGGAAGTGAAGGCGTCGTCGGAAATCTACGGCCATACGAAGACCACGGTGTTCGCGTCGAAGATCCCGCTCGCGGGCATCGCCGGCGACCAGCACGCCGCGCTGTTCGGCCAGATGTGCACGACGTCGGGCATGGTGAAGAACACCTACGGCACCGGCTGCTTCCTGATGATGAACACCGGCGACAAGCCGATCGAGTCGAAGAACAACCTCGTCACGACGATCGCCTGGCAGATCGGCGACGACGTGCAGTACGCGCTCGAAGGCAGCATCTTCATCGCGGGCGCGGTCGTGCAGTGGCTGCGCGACGGTGTCGGCATCATCAAGACGGCCGCCGAGATCGAAGCGCTCGCCGCGAGCGTGCCGCATACCGACGGCGTCTATCTCGTGCCGGCGTTCGCGGGCCTCGGCGCGCCGCACTGGAATGCGCGGGCGCGCGGTTCGGTGTTCGGCGTCACGCGCGGCACGACGTCCGCGCACCTCGCGCGCGCGGCGCTCGACGCGATCGCTTACCAGTCGCTCGACGTGCTGGCCGCGATGGAAGCCGACTCCGGCATCAGCATCGGCGAGCTGCGCGTCGACGGTGGCGCGAGCGCGAACAATCTGCTGATGCAGTTCCAGGCCGACCTGCTCGGCGTCGACGCGGTGCGTCCGCAGATCACCGAGACGACCGCGCTCGGCGCGGCCTACCTCGCGGGCCTCGCGATCGGCTACTGGAAGAACCTCGACGAAGTGCGCAGCCAGTGGCAGCTCGATCGCCGCTTCTCGCCGTCGATGCCGAAGGAGCAGGTCGAGCGCTGCATGGCCGGCTGGCAACGCGCGGTGCGCGCCGCCAAGGCGTGGGCCGACGACACGCAGTAACCCGCAGCAGCCGGAACCGGAAGCAATCCGAACGAAATAAAACAACACCGGCGGACCGCGCGGCGCGCGAGTCCGCCGTCATCTACGAGAGACAACATGTCACCTTACATTGCGGAATTCATCGGCACGGCGATCCTCGTGCTGCTCGGCAACGGCGCGGTCGCCAACGTGCTGCTTGCGAAGACCAAGGGCAAAGGCGCGGACCTCATCGTGATCGTCATGGGCTGGGCGATGGCGGTGTTCGTCGCCGTCTACGTGACCGCGTCGTTCAGCGGCGCGCACCTGAACCCGATCGTCACGATCAGCCTCGCGCTCGCGGGCAAGTTCGCGTGGTCGAAGGTCGGCGGCTACATCCTCGCGCAGATGCTCGGCGGGATGGCCGGCGCGCTGCTCGTGTGGCTCGCGTATCGCCAGCACTTCGCGAAGGAAGCCGATGCGGACCTGAAGCTCGCGGTGTTCTGCACGGCGCCCGCCATCCGCAGCACCACGCACAACGTGCTGACCGAAGCGATCTGCACGTTCGTGCTGATCCTCGGCGTGCTGTACCTCGCGTCGCCGCAGGTCGGTCTCGGCGCGCTCGACGCGTTGCCCGTCGGCCTGCTCGTGCTCGGCATCGGCATCTCGCTCGGCGGCCCGACCGGCTATGCGATGAGCCCGGCGCGCGACCTGTCGCCGCGCATCATGCACGCGCTGCTGCCGATTCCCGGCAAGCGCGACAGCGATTGGCGCTATGCGTGGGTGCCGGTGATCGGCCCGCTGCTCGGCGGCGCCGCGGCGGCCGGCCTGTATCTGCGTCTGCACGCGATGGCCTGATCGCGGTTTCGATCGAGCTCGAGCCTGGGCGCGCGGCCGCGGTTGCCGCGCGCTTCCGCCCTCCCGTTTCGTCACACGAGCGACGACGCGCCGGCCTCGCTCGCGCCGGCGTGTCGGCCAACGGAGGGCGTAGCCGGGACCGGACGCAGGCGCCAAGCGGTTCGCGGCGCACCGTCGAAAGCACGTATCATGGCGGGATGCTCGGCGTCGCCGACACCCCGCTTCTTCACCACCATGCTCGATCACCTTATCTGCGACTGCGACGGCGTCCTCGTCGACAGCGAAGTCATTGCCGACCGCGTGCTGTTCGACACGCTGTCCGCCACCTTCCCTCACCTCGATTTCGAAGAAGCCGCGAAGTCCGCCTTCGGCCAGCAGACGTCGCGCTTTCTCGCCGGGCTCGAAGCGCATTTCGGCATCCGGATGCCCGACAACTTCATCGAGACCGTCGAGCGCAACATCGAGACCGGTCTCGCACAATCGCTCGCGCCGATCACCGGCGTGCGCGACGCGCTGCTGAAGGTCGGCCTGCCGGCCGCGGTGGTATCGAACAGCCGGCTCGTGCGCGTGCGCAGCTCGCTGAAGCGCGCCTCGCTCACCGAAATCTTCGGCGATCGCGTGTTCAGCTCCGAGCAGGTCGCACGGCCTAAGCCCTACCCCGACGTGTACCTGCACGCCGCGCGGACGCTCGGCGTCGCGCCGGCGCGCTGCGTCGTCGTCGAGGACAGCGTGTCGGGCCTGAACGCCGCGCGCGCGGCGGGCATGAAGACGATCGCGTTCGTCGGCGCGAGCCACATCCCCGACAACTACGCGGACGCGCTGCGCGCGATGGGCATCACGCGGATCATGCGCAGGATGGATGAACTGCCGGCGCTCGTCGCGGCCGGCCTGCGCGGCGAATTCGGCGACGTGCAGTCCTGACGGACGGCCGCGCCGGATCGCCATGACCGGCGCGCGCTCGATGCGCACGCCGTCCCGCGGGCGCATCGGCGCGCCCGCCACACCTGCCGTCAGGCCGGCTCGCAGCAGCGCTCGCGCACGGCCGCCAGCGCCTCGCGGAATTCGACGAGCTCCGCGATCGTCAGCATCGGCAACCCGTGCTGCCGCGCGAAACGCTCGACGTCGTCGCCGCGCGTCATCGTGCCGTCCGGATTCATCAGCTCGCACAGCACGCCCGCCGGCTTCAGGCCGGCGAGGATCGACAGATCGACCGTCCCTTCGGTGTGACCGCGGCGCGCCAGCACGCCGCCGGGTTGCGCACGCAACGGAAACACGTGGCCGGGGCGCACGATGTCGTACGGCTTCGCATCGTCGGCGATCGCCGCGCGGATTGTCGTCACGCGGTCGGCCGCGGACACGCCGGTATGCACGCCTTCGCGCGCCTCGATCGATACGGTGAACGCGGTGCCGTTGCGGCTCTCGTTGGTCTGCACCATCGGCGGCAGCTCGAGCGCGCGGACCTTGTCGTCGGTCAGGCACAGGCATACGATGCCGCTGCACTCGCGGATCAGGAGCGCCATCGTCTCGGGCGTGATGCGCTCGGCGGCGACGATCAGGTCGGCCTCGTTTTCACGGTCGTGATCGTCCTGCAACACGACCGCGCGGCCCGCGCGCAACGCGTCGAGCGCGGCGGCGATGCGCGGCGGCACCGGTTCGGAATCGAGCAACGGGAGATCGGCAAAGGCGTCGGCGGGTGCCGACGAAACGGACATGAAGGACATGTGAAACGCTCCTCGCAATGATGATTTGGGCGAAAAACGTTTCAGGGCATTGCAAACAGACAGAACGACAACCCGCTTCGCACGCATGGCAAAGCGGCCCTGACGGACATGACTATCTGCACATCTTCTCTCATCCGGACTATGACCGTCGGCTCTGGCATTCGACCAGATCTGCTGACCCCGCGCGGATGCGCGGGCGCTCGCGGGCTCGCCGGCTTTCGCCAGCCTACCGCCGGTGGGGAATTTCGCCCCGCCCTGAAGACGCACTGATTACCGGCCGGGGTCTACCCCGGAACCGGCGGGCCAAGCATACATCAGCCGCGCGCACCGCGCAGCGAACCACACCTAAAACCTTACCGACGACTCGTTCTAACGGCATCGTCCGAACGGCCGGCACCCGGCCTGCGCGCCGTCCCGAACGGAACCGGCGCCGGCCCGGCGACCCGCGCTCAGCCGGCCGCGTGCGCGGCGTCGGGCACGAGCCAGCGCGGCGGCACCTCCGGGCTCACCGTCACGCGGAATGCGCGCGCCTCGCTGTCGCCGGGATTGCGCAGGCTGTACGGCTGGTCGGCGTCGAACACGATTGCATCGCCGGTCGCGAGCAGCTGGCGCCGATCGTGCACGCTGACTTCGAGCGTGCCTTCGCTGACGACCAGGTTGACCGTCGTGCCGGGCGCGCGGCGCGTGCCGGGTTCCGTGTGCAGCGGCGCGATCCGCAACTCGTGGAATTCGGCCGCGGCCGGCTCGCCTTCCGGATACAGCGCGCGCGCCGAGAAGCGGCCGTTCGAACTGACGACGCGCGCCGCGCGCTCGGCCGCCAGGTGCTCGAAGCCGTTCACCGCGTGGCGACGCAGGAATGCGGCCACCGATACCTTCAGCGCCGCGGCGATCTTGCAGAGCACCTTGATCGACGGCACGCTGCGCGCGGATTCGATCTGCGCGAGCATCGCGCGCGACACGCCGGACAGCCGCGCGAGCGCATCGAGCGACAACTGCCGCTCGGCGCGCAAGCGCGCGAGATTCACGCCGACGACCTGCTCGAGGACGTCGAGCGACGCGGACGTCCGCGCGTCGGCGGCATTGCCGGACTCGAAGGAAGACACGTCGCGCACCAGCGCCAGGGGTGAAGACATAGCATGGCCTCCGGGCCGCCGCGCGGCCCTGCGAATGGGGTAAGCCGGAATCGGGTTGCGCCACGAACGGCGCGTATCGAGACGCTATCACCCGGCCCCGCCCCGGCAAACGAAGTTATCTTCACACCGTTATCAGCATCGCGGAGGAATGCGTTTCTCGCGAACCTTTTCCTGTCGCCATAGCGCCGGCACACCGCCGCCCGGTGCACCGCTCAATGCGCGGCCGGTGCCGCGCCGCGCGCCGGGGCACGCGCATCGAGCCGCATCGCGAACCACGTGACGACGAGCGCGGCGAACGTCACCGCGACGGCGACCCACGGCAACGCATCGAGCGCGAAGCCGTGCCCCAGCGCGAGGCCGCCGAGCCACGCGCCGCCCGCGTTGCCGACGTTGAACGCGCCGATGTTCAGCGTCGACGCGAGATGCGGCGCGCTCGCGGCCTTTTCGACCACGCGCGCCTGCAGCGGCGGCACCGTCGCGAACGCGGCGATCCCCCAGACGAATACGGTCACGGCGGCGGCGACCGGCAGATGGCTCGTCTTCGCGAACACGGCCATCACGGCCATCAGCGCGACCAGGATCGCGATCAGCGACGGCATCAGCGCGCGGTCGGCGAGCCTGCCGCCGAGCGTGTTGCCGACCGTCAGCCCCGCGCCGAACAGCACGAGGATCAGCGCGACCGCACGCGGCGAAAAACCGGTGACGGTTTCGAGGATCGGCGCGATGTACGTGAACACGACGAATACGCCGCCGAAACCGAGCACGGTCATCAGGAGCGCGAGCCAGACCTGCGGCTCCTTGAGCACCCGCACTTCGTGGCCGAGGCCGACGGGCCCGCTGTCGTGGCGGTTCGGCACCAGCAGCGCGACGCCGCCGAGCGACAGCACGCCGAGCGCGGCGACGATCCAGAACGACGCGCGCCAGCCGAGCAGCTGGCCGACGAACGTGCCGAACGGCACGCCGAGCACGTTCGACAACGTGAGGCCCGTGAACATCAGCGCGATCGCGCTCGCGCGCTTGTCGGCCGGCACGAGCGACGCGGCCACCACCGCGCCGATCCCGAAGAACGAGCCGTGCGCGAACGACGTGACGACACGTGCGACCATCAGCATCGCGTAGCCGGACGCGGTCGCGCACAGCACGTTGCCGACGATGAAGATCGTCATCAGCAGCTGCAGCGCGGCCTTGCGCGGCATGCGGCTCGTCAGCACCGCGAGCAGCGGCGCGCCGACCGCGACGCCGAGCGCGTAGCCCGTGACCAGCAGGCCGGCCGACGGCAGCGACACGGCGAGGTCGTGCGCGACTTCGGGCAGGAGTCCCATGATGATGAATTCGGTGGTGCCGATGGCGAAGGCGCTGATCGCGAGCGCCAGTAATGGAATGGGCATGACGTTCTCCGAAAAGGCGGCGGACGCGGCATCCGGTCCGTACCGCACCGCACAAGAAGCGGGATGTGCGCGCATTGTCCCGAATACGCCTATCTTTGATAATTGGCGCGGCATTTGAACCATTTTCAAAAAATTCTGGAAATTCCGATGGATCGACTGGGCGACATCCGGCTGTTCGTCGAGGCGGCGGAACTGGGCAGCCTGTCCGCGGCGGGGCGCAAGCTGAACCTCACGCCGGCCGCCGCGAGCGCGCGCCTCGCGAAGCTCGAGGCGAAGGTCGCGACGCGGCTGTTCGAGCGCTCGACGCGGCAGCTGCGCCTCACCGACGAAGGCCGGCTCTACCTGAACTGCTGCCGGCAGGCGCTGCAGGCGCTCGACGACGCGCACGCGCTGCTGCAGGAGGGCCGCAACGTGGTGGCCGGCAAGGTGCGGCTGTCGTCGACGTCCGATTTCGGCCGCAACCAGCTGCTCGACTGGCTCGACGAATTCACCACGCTGCATCCGGGCGTCACCTTCTCGCTGACGGCGTCCGATTCGTCGTCGAACCTGTGGCAGGACGAGATCGACCTCGCGATCCGCTTCGCCGCCCCGCCCGACGGCGCGCTGATCGCACGCCGGCTCGCCGCGAACCGGCGCGTGCTGTGCGCGGCGCCGTCGTTCGTCGAGCGCCATGGCGTGCCGGCCGATCCGCACGATCTGGCTCGTTTTCCCTGCAACGTGATCACGATCGCGTCGGGCCCCATGAACACGTGGCGCTTCACGCGCGGCGACGAGGTGCAGACCCATACGGTGCAGGTCTCGACCGCGTTCGAGACCAACGACGGCGGCCTCACCCGCGAATGGACGCTGCGCGGCCACGGCATCGCGCTGAAGTCGCTGTGGGACATCGCCGACGACGTGCGCGCCGGCCGGCTGCGCGTGCTGCTGCCCGACTGGCGGCACCAGGACGCGCCGCTGCACGCGCTCTATCACGGCAAGCGCTACATGGCGCCGCGCGTGCGCGTGCTGCTCGACTTCCTCGCCGAACGCTTCGCGCGCGAGGAAGCAGCGCTCGACGACCTGCTGAACGCGTGCCGCTGACGCTTGCCGCGCCGCCATATCGGGGTCGGAGCGCCACGGCGGCGTCGCGCGGCCGCAACCCGCCGCCCGCCCGCGACGGCGCGTAAAGCTATAATGGAAAGCTTTCCCGACGGCTTTTCACGCATTCGCGAGGTTTCGCGACATGCTCGCTCGACGCGCGCCGCGCGCCCCGGTCCGCCACGCGGCACCGGCAGCAGCCGTCCCGATTCACCCTTGACGACGCCCCCAGGTCAACCACTGCGAACGGCGAATCCCCATGACCAAGAAAGTTTACGTAAAGACCTTCGGCTGCCAGATGAACGAGTACGACTCGGACAAGATGGTGGATGTGCTCAATGCGGCCGAAGGCCTCGAAAAGACCGATACCCCGGAAGACGCGGACATCATCCTGTTCAACACGTGCTCGGTGCGTGAGAAGGCGCAGGAAAAGGTGTTCTCCGACCTCGGCCGCGTGCGCGAGCTGAAGGAAGCGAAGCCGGGCCTGCTGATCGGCGTCGGCGGCTGCGTCGCCAGCCAGGAAGGCGCGTCGATCGTGTCGCGCGCGCCGTACGTCGACCTCGTGTTCGGCCCGCAGACCTTGCACCGCCTGCCGCAGATGATCGACGCGCGCCGTGAAAGCGGCCGCGCGCAGGTCGACATCACGTTCCCCGAGATCGAGAAGTTCGACCACCTGCCGCCCGCGCGCGTCGAGGGGCCGAGCGCGTTCGTGTCGATCATGGAAGGCTGCTCGAAGTACTGCAGCTACTGCGTCGTGCCGTACACGCGCGGCGACGAAGTGTCGCGTCCGCTCGACGACGTGCTGACCGAAGTGGCCGGCCTCGCCGACCAGGGCGTGCGCGAAGTCACGCTGCTCGGCCAGAACGTGAACGCGTATCGCGGCGCGCTGACGGCCGGTTCGACCGAAATCGCCGATTTCGCGACGCTGATCGAATACGTCGCCGACATCCCCGGCATCGAGCGGATCCGCTACACGACGTCGCATCCGAAGGAATTCACGCAGCGCCTGATCGACACCTACGCCAAGGTGCCGAAGCTCGTGAGCCACCTGCACCTGCCCGTCCAGCACGGCTCCGACCGCATCCTGATGGCGATGAAGCGCGGCTACACCGTGCTCGAATACAAGTCGGTGATCCGCAAGCTGCGCGCGATCCGCCCGGATCTGTCGCTGTCGACCGACATGATCGTCGGCTTCCCCGGCGAGACCGAGGAGGATTTCGACAAGATGATGGCGCTCGTGCACGAGATGAGCTACGACACCAGCTTCTCGTTCATCTACAGCCCGCGCCCCGGCACGCCGGCCGCGAACCTGCACGACGACACGCCGCGCGAGGTCAAGCTCAAACGCCTGCAACATCTGCAGGCGACCATCGAGGAAAACGTCGCGCGCATCAGCCAGTCGATGGTCGGGAAGGTCGAGCGGATCCTCGTCGAGGGCCCGTCGCGCAAGGACCCGAACGAACTGTCGGGCCGCACCGAGAACAACCGGGTCGTGAATTTCCCGGCGCCGCTCGCGTCGCACCCGCGCCTGATCGGCCAGATGATCGACGTGAAGATCAACCATGCGTACCCGCACTCGCTGCGCGGCGAGCTGCTGCTCGTGAGCGACGATGCGAGCGCGGCCACCCACTGACCGACTGACGTTCCACAGGAGCCCGACGCTACTTTGAAGACCGTCCAAGCACTGGAATTCACCGCGCCGCGCGACGACAACGCGCGCCTCGCCAACCTCTGCGGCCCGCTCGACGAGAACCTGCGGCAGATCGAACAGGCGCTCGACGTCACGCTCGCGCGGCGCGGCCACCGGATCACGATCCGCGGGCGCGGCGCGAAGCTCGCGCTCGCGGCGCTCGAGAACTTCTACAACCGCGCGCGCGATCCGCTGTCGGTCGACGATATCCAGCTCGCGCTGGTCGAAGTGCGCCACACGTCCGGCAACGGCCGTCAGGACACGATCGACGTGCGCTTTCGCGGCGACCCCGACCATCCGTTCGACGAGCCCGTCGTGCAGCTCGACGCGGACCTGCCGGACGAAGAACCCGCGCCGAAGCTCTATACGCGGCGCGCCGACCTGCGCGGCCGCACGCCCGCGCAGCGCGAATACCTGAAGCAGATCCTGTCGCACGACGTGACGTTCGGCATCGGGCCGGCCGGCACCGGCAAGACCTACCTCGCGGTCGCGTGCGCGGTCGACGCGCTGGAGCGCGACCAGGTCAAGCGGATCGTGCTGACACGCCCGGCCGTCGAGGCCGGCGAGCGGCTCGGCTTCCTGCCGGGCGATCTCGCGCAGAAGGTCGACCCGTACCTGCGGCCGCTGTACGACGCGCTGTACGACCTGCTCGGCTTCGACAAGACCGCGAAGATGTTCGAGCGCCAGATGATCGAGATCGCGCCGCTCGCATATATGCGCGGCCGCACGCTGAACCACGCGTTCATCATCCTCGACGAGGCGCAGAACACGACGCCCGAGCAGATGAAGATGTTCCTCACGCGGATCGGCTTCGGCTCGAAGGCCGTCGTCACCGGCGACACGAGCCAGGTCGACCTGCCGCGCGGGCACAAGAGCGGCCTCGTCGAGGCGCAGCAGGTGCTCGGCGGCGTGCGCGGCATCGCGCTCACGCGCTTCACGAGCGCGGACGTCGTGCGGCATCCGCTCGTCGCCCGCATCGTCGAAGCGTACGACGACTTCCACGCGCAGCACCGCGACGCGTAACGAGCCGGCGGCGCCCGCGCGCCGCACCGGCCGACGGCCCGGCCCGCCCGACGGCGCGCCGGGCCTTTTTTCGCTTGGGCGCGGCCGGTTCGAATTCGGGAGCGATCGGCCGTTTGGTGTATCCTCAACGCGTTCCAATCGCCGCACCCGTCATGAAATCTTCCCGTTCTCGCAAGTCCGGGCGCGACCAGTCCGCCGCGCCCGATTTCCCCCGTCTCTCGCTGTTCGATGCGAAGGGCAAGGCCCGGACCGTCAGCGCGCAAGGGCTTCGAATCGACTTCCCCGACGGCCGCAGCCTGATGTTCGACCTGTCGGGCAGTTCGGGCGAGGCCGCCGTCGCGATCGTCGCGCAGCACAACGATCCGGCGATGCGCGCGAAGCTCGCGCTGCAGCCCGAGCACTACGACAGCGTGACGCTGCACGTGGGTGCCGAACCCGCGCCGCTCGACGAGGAACTCGCGGAAATGGCGAACGAGGTGCGCGAGCTGGAGCTCGACCTGTCCGTGCAGTACGGTGACGAAATCACCGGCGACATCCGCAAGACGCTTCCCAAGCGCAAGCTGATCGCCGAATGGATCGAACCGGCGCTGTTCGCGAGCGCGCAGCTCACCGTGCGCTTCGTCGGCGAGGAAGAAGGCCGCACGCTGAACGCCGGCTACCGCCACAAGGACTACCCGACCAACGTGCTGACCTTCGCGTACGACCCGGCGCCCGACGGCACCGTGATCGGCGACCTCGTGCTTTGCTGCCCGGTCGTCGAGAAGGAAGCGCACGACCAGGGCAAGCCGCTCGCTGCCCACTACGCGCACCTGCTGGTGCACGGCGCGCTGCACGCGCAGGGCTACGATCACGAGACGAGCGACGAGGACGCCGCCGAAATGGAGGCGCTCGAAGTCGACATCCTCGCGAAACTGGGCTTTCCGAACCCGTACCAGTAAAGTCGTCCGCACCATGCACCACGCCGCGATGCTGCCGCCCGCCTACCCGCCGTCGATCGGCGAGGGGCGGCTGCTGACGGAAGACGAGCTCGCCGCGTCGCTCGCGCACACGATGCGCGACTGGGACGGCCGGCAGGATCTCTGGCTGTTCGGCTATGGCTCGCTGATCTGGAACCCCGGGCTGCCCACCATCGCCGCCGTGCGCGGCAAGGTGCACGGCTATCATCGCGGGCTCTACCTGTGGTCGCGCGTGAACCGCGGCACGCCCGAACGGCCGGGCCTCGTGCTCGCGCTCGACCGCGGCGGCTCGTGCTCGGGCATCGCATTCCGGCTCGCGGGCCCGACCGCGCAGCCGCATCTCGAGACGTTGTGGAAACGCGAAATGCCGATGGGGTCGTACCGGCCCGCGTGGCTGCCGTGCTCGCTCGAGACCGGCGAACGCGTGAACGCACTCGCGTTCGTGATGCGCCGCGACGTACCCACTTACACCGGCAAGCTGAGCGACCCCGTCGTCAAGGAAGTGTTCAGCTGCGCGGCCGGCCGCTACGGCACGACGCTCGACTACGTGAGCCGCACGGTGGACGCGCTGCGCGCGAGCGGCATCCCCGATCGCGCGCTGGAAGGGCTGCTCGCGCGATGCCGGTGAGGCTCGACCAGCCGGCCCGCGCCGCTCGTGCACGCGAAGGAGGCCCCGCACCCATGAAACCGTCACGCAAATCGCGCATCACGCTGGCCGCGCTGCTCGTCGCCGCGAGCGTCGCGCTGTCCGGCTGCGGCATCCTCGGCTGCGGCGGCGCCGCGACCAACGGCGCGGCTGCCGGCGGCTGCTCTGCCGGCATGCGCTTCTGAGGGCCCGAACGTCGGCCCGGCGTGTCCCGCACGCGACGAAATGCCACTGACGCCGGCAGCCCGGCCGGTCGCCCGCGCTTTTTTGCCGCCGCTGCCCCGCCGCCCCTTTCTGAGATAGGATGGAGACGAAGGACGGCGCCGCGCCCGGCGCGGCCGTTCCCGAGCGGGGCTCGCGCGCACCGCATGCCCTGGCCGGACGGCCGGTGTGACACGGCCGCGCCATGCCCTTGGTGTATCCTTGCCTACTCCGTGACCGCGCGCTCCGGCATGACCCGGGCGCACCACCATGAACGATTCGTATCCCAGTCGTAAGCTCACCGACAAACCGCAAGAAAAGCGCTCGCTGCTCGAGCGCCTGACCGACTTCATCTCGCCCGAGCCGGAATCCCGGACCGAGCTGCTGGAAATCCTCCAGGACGCCCACGAACGCAATCTGATCGACGCCGATTCGCTGTCGATGATCGAAGGCGTGTTCCAGGTGTCCGACCTGTGCGCGCGCGACATCATGGTGCCGCGCGCGCAGATGGACGCGATCAACATCGCCGACAAGCCCGAAGACTTCATCCCGTTCGTCCTCGAGAAGGCGCACTCGCGCTACCCGGTGTACGAGGAGAACCGCGACAACGTCATCGGCGTGCTGCTCGCGAAGGACCTGCTGCGCTTCTATGCCGAAGAGGAATTCGACGTGCGCGGGATGCTGCGTCCCGCCGTGTTCATTCCCGAATCGAAGCGCCTGAACGTGCTGCTGCACGACTTCCGCGTGAACCGCAACCACCTCGCGATCGTCGTCGACGAATACGGCGGCGTCGCGGGCCTGATCACGATCGAGGACGTGCTCGAACAGATCGTCGGCGACATCGAGGACGAATACGACTTCGACGAGGAAGCCGGCAACATCATCTCGGGGCCGGACGGCCGCTACCGCGTGCGCGCCCTCACCGAGATCGAACAGTTCAACGAAACGTTCGGCACCGACTTCCCCGACGACGAGGTCGACACGATCGGCGGGCTGATCACCCATCACTTCGGCCGCGTGCCGCACCGCGGCGAGAAGCTGCAGCTCGGCAACCTCGTGTTCGAGATCCAGCGCGGCGATGCGCGCCAGGTCCACGTGCTGCTGGTGCGCCGCAACCCGCTCGCGAGCCGCCGCGCCGAAACCTCGCACGAGGACTGACCGTCTCGCGCCGGCCGCGTCTCCTTCAACCGCTCGCCCTTTTTCGCTTCACATGGACGATCCGATCCCGTCCCGCCCGGCTGGCGGCCTTTTTGCGCCGGCCCCCGGCCGCACGCTGCCGCGCTGGCACTATCCGGCCGCACTGCTCGCCGGCGCGGCCAATACGCTCAGCTTCGCACCGACCCCGCACGGCGGCTGGCTGCAGCTCGCCGTATTCGTCTGGTTTTTCGCGCAGCTGACGCGCACGTCGAGCTGGCGCGGCGCCGCGCTCACCGGCGGCGCGTTCGGCTTCGGCAACTTCATCAGCGGCATCTGGTGGCTGTACATCAGCATGCACGTGTACGGCGAAATGGCCGCGCCGCTCGCGGGCGGCGCGCTGGTGCTGTTCTCGCTCTACCTGTCGCTGTACCCGGCGTTCTCGGCGGGGCTCTGGTCGTTCTGCGCGGGCCATGCGTGGCATCGCCGCGAACCCGATCCGCGGCCGTTCTCGCCGACCTGGCACGGCGCGTTCGCCTTCGCGAGCGCATGGGCGCTCGGCGAATGGCTGCGCGGCACCGTGTTTACCGGCTTTCCGTGGCTCGCGAGCGGCTATCCGCAGGTCGACGGCCCGTTCGCGGGCTTCGCACCGGTCGTCGGCGTGTACGGGATCGCGTGGGTGCTCGCGCTGTTCGCCGCGCTGGTCGTGCAGGCGCTCGTCGCCGCGCGCCGGTCGCCCGCATCCGAATCCGGCGGCGCCGGCAATGCGCGCGTGCGCGTCGTCGCGCCGGCCGGCATCGCCGTCGCGCTCGTCGCGGCCGGCATCGGGCTGTCGCAGGCCACGTGGACCGTGCCCGCGAACGCGCCGCTCACGGTGCGGCTGCTGCAGGGCAACGTGAAGCAGGACATCAAGTTCGAGCAGGAAGGCATCGACGCGGCGATCAAGATGTACACGCAGATGATCGTCGAGAAGCCGGCCGACCTGA
The DNA here is from genome assembly GCF_001521985.1 of Burkholderia sp. RF4-BP95. Classification (NCBI taxonomy): domain Bacteria; kingdom Pseudomonadati; phylum Pseudomonadota; class Betaproteobacteria; order Burkholderiales; family Burkholderiaceae; genus Burkholderia; species Burkholderia sp. RF4-BP95. Next base: position 173,746 of record NZ_LOSX01000027.1, read on the forward strand.
TCGTCACGCCGGAGACCGCGATCGCGGTGATGATCCAGGAGCTGCCCGAGCCGTTCGCCGTCGCGATCCGCAAGTTCAGCGACACGACGGGCTCGGCCGTGCTGTTCGGCGCGGTCGGCGCGTCGGTGACGCCGGACGGTCATTACGTCGACTACACGAACAGCCTGTACGGCGTGACGCCGCATTCGCGCGACATCTATCACTACGACAAGCACCATCTCGTGCCCTTCGGCGAATTCATTCCGTGGGGCTTCCGTTGGTTCGTCGACCTGATGAAGATGCCGCTCGGCGACTTCGCGCGCGGCGCGCCGGTGCAGAAGCCGTTCCTCGTGCACAACCAGCCGGTGATGGCCGACATCTGCTACGAGGACTTGTTCGGCGAGGAAATCGCCGCGACGATCCGCGACAACCCGCAACCGCCCGGCGTGCTCGTCAACGTGACGAACCTCGCGTGGTTCGGCGACACGATCGCGCTCGACCAGCATCTCCAGATCGCGCGGATGCGCGCGCTCGAAACGGGCCGGCCGATGCTGCGCTCGACCAACACGGGGATGACGGCCGCGATCGACGCGCGCGGACGCGTGCTCGGCCAGTTGAAGCCGTTCACGATCGGCTCGCTCGACGTGCGCATCGAAGGCACGAGCGGCTTCACGCCTTACGTGACGAGCGGCAACAACATCGTGCTCGCGGTGTCGCTGGTGCTGCTCGCGTTCGGCTTCACGTTCGGGCCGGGCCTGCGCCGCCGCAACGGCGCGAAGGCCGGCGACGACCGCAACGCCTGACGCATCGGGCGGCCGTCGCAAGCGGTGCGGCGGCCGCTCAGCCGCTCCGCTTCGCGTCCGCGGCCAGACCGCGCAGATCCCGCCCGAGCGTTTCCATCACCGGCGCCCATGCGCCGAACGTCGGCTGGCGGTACAGCGTCGCGGTCGGATACCACGGGCTGTCGGTGCGCTCGAGCAGCCACGGCCAGTGCGGATTCACGTCGAGCAGCACCCAGGTGCGCGCGCCGAGCGCGCCCGACAAGTGCGCGACCGACGTGCACACCGTGATCACCAGATCCAGCGCGCCGATGAACGCGGCCGTATCGTCGAAACTCTTCAGTTCGGCGGTGAAGTCCTCGATCGCGAAACCGGCCGCGCGCGCCGCGGCGACATCCGCGTCCGCCCCCGGCTGCAGCGAATGGAACGCGACGCCGTCGATACCGCGAAACGCATCGGCATAGCGTTCGAGCCCGACGCGCCGGAACGGATTGCGCTGGTGCCCCGCGCTGCCCGTCCACACGAGCCCGACCTTCAGCCGGCCGTCGCCCGCGAGCCGCGCCCGCCATGCGTCGCGCGCGTGCGGATCGGCATGCAGGTACGGCACCGACGCGCCGAGCGTCGACGTCTCCATCCCGAGCATCAGCGGCAGGCCGATGAGCGGCACTTCGTAGTCGAACGCAGGCAGCTCGTCGACGCCGCCGCCCGCGCTGAATGCGTCCGCGTGCGCGCCGAGGCTGCGCCGCATCAGCGTGCCCACTTGCGGAAACGTGTTCCACGCGAGCCGGCCGCCCTCGCGGTGCACGCGCTCCGCGAGCGGCGCGACGAAGCGCGCGAACTGCAGCACGTCGCCGAGCCCCTGCTCGCCCCAGACGAGCAGCGTCTTGCCCGCGAGCGGCTCGCCCTGCCAGCGCGGGCCGGGCAGCGCCGGCCGGCGGCCGCGCAGCTCGCCGGCGCCGTCCCAGCGTGCCTCGTGGCCGCGCCAGCCGGCCGCGTAGTTGCCGCGCACAAGCTGGATGATCGCGAGGTTGAATCGGAACGACGCGTCGTCGGGCGCCAGTTCGCACGCGCGCGCCGCGTAGCGCTCGGCGTCGTCCCAGCGCTGCGCCTCCTTCATCGCCATCGCGATGTTGTTCAGCGCGAGCGCATTGTCGGGCGCGATCTCCGCAAGCCGCGCCGCACCGGCGAGCGCGCCGTCGAGGTCGAGCGTCGCGAGCCGCGCGACGATCAGGTTGATCCACGCCTGCACGTCGTGCGGGTCGGCTTCCACGGCTGCGTCGAGCAGCGCGATTTCCTCGCGACGGTCGCCGCCCGACAGCCGCAGCGCGATCGCCAGGTTGTTGCGCAGCGACGGCCAGCGCGGATCGAGCGCGTAGGCGGCGCGGTACGGCGCGACGGCCTCCGCGTGACGGCCGAGCATCTGCAGTGCGTAGCCGTGATTGAAACGGGCACCGGCGTCCGGATGAATGCGCACCGCGCACTCGGCCAGCGCGAGCGCGTCGGCCGTGCGCTGCCGCGCGACGAGCGTCACGGTCAGCTGCGAGAGCGCAGCCGTGTCGACCGCGTGCAAATGGCCGGCGGCGGCGAGCCAGAGTGCGTGCGCGCCGTGCTCGCCGCGCGCTTGCGCGTCGGCGGCCTGCCCGAGCAGCGCGAGCAGCGGCGGCATCAGCGGAATGAGGAGGTCGTTCGAATCGTCCATGCGGTCCGGAGTGGAAAATCGGTCGCGCGGCAGGCGTCGCGCGCACTTCGATACGCGCATCTTAACGCCCGCGCAAGGTGGCGCGGCAGGCGGTGCCACAAGCGCATCGAGACGCCGCTGCCACGAGCGCACCGCGCATACCGGCAACCCGCGCACAGGCTGCGCACGGCTCGCCGAAACACCGCCGGCAGCCCCTTCGTCCGCGTTCCGGCCGCATCCGCCCGCCGATCCGGTAAAATTGCACGTTTCAGCACACTAACAAGCCGCGCCGCCGCGCGAGCCGACCCTCCGGGCCCCGCCCGGAGCGCCGCCCGCAACGGAGCGCCAGCGCCACGAAGGCTCTTCATGCTTACGTTTCAGCAAATCATCCTGACGCTGCAGTCCTACTGGGACAAGCAGGGTTGCGCCCTGCTCCAGCCCATCGACATGGAAGTCGGCGCGGGCACGTCGCACGTTCACACGTTCCTGCGCGCGGTCGGCCCCGAGCCGTGGCGCGCCGCCTACGTGCAGCCGTCGCGCCGCCCGAAGGACGGCCGCTACGGCGAGAACCCGAACCGCCTGCAGCATTACTACCAGTACCAGGTCGTGCTCAAGCCGGCGCCGGAAAACATCCTCGACCTGTACCTCGGCTCGCTGGAAGCGCTCGGCTTCGACCTGAAGCAGAACGACGTGCGCTTCGTCGAGGACGACTGGGAGAACCCGACGCTCGGCGCGTGGGGCCTCGGCTGGGAAGTGTGGCTGAACGGGATGGAAGTCACGCAGTTCACGTATTTCCAGCAGGTCGGCGGCCTCGACTGCAAGCCGGTGCTCGGCGAGATCACCTACGGCCTCGAGCGCCTCGCGATGTACCTGCAGAAGGTCGAGAACGTGTACGACCTCGTGTGGACCGAGTGGGAAGAGCAGGGCCCGAACGGCCCCGAGCTGCGCCGCCTGTCGTACGGCGACGTCTACCACCAGAACGAGGTCGAGCAGTCGACCTACAACTTCGAGCACGCGAACGTCGACCTGCTGTTCACGTTCTTCAACAGCTACGAAGCGGAAGCGAAGAAGATGATCGACGCGCAGCTCGCGCTGCCCGCGTACGAACTCGTGCTGAAGGCCGGCCACACGTTCAACCTGCTCGACGCGCGCGGCGCGATCTCGGTGACGGAACGTGCGGCGTACATCGGCCGCATCCGCGCGCTGTCGCGTCTCGTCGCGCAGGCTTACTACGACTCGCGCGAGAAGCTCGGCTTCCCGATGCTCGGCAACCCGCCGGGCGTGCCGGGCCTCACCACCGACGCCCAGGACGCCGCCCAGCCGGCATGGGCGCCGCCGCTCAAGGTCGAACGCAAGATCGATCAGGACTGACGAGACGAGATTTATTCCAGACATGACGCACAATCATCCCGCCCCCCTGCTCGTCGAACTGCTGACCGAAGAGCTGCCGCCGAAGGCCCTCGCGCGCCTCGGCGACGCATTCGCCGAAGGTCTCGCGCAACGCCTCGCGGCGCGCGACCTCGTCGAAGGCGACCTCGTATTCGAACGCTACGCCACGCCGCGCCGCCTCGCGGTCGTCGTGCAGAACGTGCGCGCCGTCGCGCCTGAAAAGCAGGTCCGCGAAAAGGTCCTGCCCGTGTCGGTCGCGCTCGACGCCGAAGGCAAGCCGACCGCCCCGCTCGCGAAGAAGCTCGCGGCGCTCGGCCATCCGAACCTGTCGATCGCCGATCTCGAGCGCGCGCGGGACGGCAAGGCCGAAGCGTTCTTCGTCAACTACTCGGCCGCCGGCGTGACGCTCGCCGACGGGCTGCAGGCCGCGCTCGACGAAACGCTCGAGAAGCTGCCGATCCCGAAGGTCATGACCTACCAGCGCCCGGACGGCTCCGACGTGAAGTTCGTGCGCCCGGTGCACCGCCTGACCGTGCTGCACGACGATCGGATCGTGCCCGTCACGGCGTTCGGCGTCGATGCCGGCGACACCACGCTCGGCCACCGTTTCCTGTCCGACGGCCTCGTCGCGATCCAGCACGCACGCGCGTATGCCGACACGCTGCGCGACAAGGGCCGCGTGATCGCGCACTTCGCCGATCGCCGCGAAACGATCCGCACGCAGCTGAACGAGCACGCGAACGGCGACACCGTCGTGATGCCCGAATCGCTGCTCGACGAAGTGACGTCGCTGGTCGAATGGCCGGTCGTCTACCCGTGCCGCTTCGAGGACGAATTCCTGCAGGTTCCGCAGGAATGCCTGATCCTCACGATGCAGACGAACCAGAAGTATTTCGCGCTGACCGACATCGCCGGCAAGCTGCGCTCGCGCTTCCTGATCGTGTCGAACATCGAGACGAAGACGCCGGGCGAGATCGTCGAGGGCAACGAGCGCGTCGTGCGCCCGCGCCTCGCCGACGCGAAGTTCTTCTTCGAGCAGGACAAGAAGAAGCCGCTCGCCGACCGCGTGCCGCTGCTCGCGAACGTCGTCTATCACAACAAGCTCGGTTCGGCGCTCGCGCGCGTCGAGCGCCTCGAAGCGCTGGCCGGCGAGATCGCGCCCGCGATCGGCGCCGACGCCGCGCACGCGAAGCGCGCCGCGCGCCTCGCGAAGGCCGACCTGCTGACCGACATGGTCGGCGAGTTCCCGGAACTGCAGGGCACGATGGGCACGTACTACGCGCGCCACGACGGTGAACCCGACGACATCGCGCTCGCCTGCGCCGAGCACTACCAGCCGCGCTTCTCCGGCGACGCGCTGCCGACCACGCCGGTGTCCACCGCCGTCGCGCTGGCCGACAAGCTCGAGACGATCGTCGGCATCTGGGGCATCGGCCTCGCGCCGACCGGCGAGAAGGATCCGTTCGCGCTGCGCCGTCACGCGCTCGGCGTGCTGCGCCTGCTGGTCGAGAAGCAGCTGCCGCTCGATCTCGTGTCGCTGCTGCGCACGGCCCACGCACGCTTCGAAGGCGTGCCGGGCGTCGCGGAATCGACCGACGCGATCCTCGCGTTCTTCATGGACCGCCTGCGCGGCCTGCTGCGCGAGCGCGGCTACACGGCCGGCGAAGTCGACGCGGTGCTGAGCCTGAACCCGACGCGCGTCGACGATCTCGTCGCGCGCCTCGACGCGGTGCGCGAATTCACGCGCCTCGCGGAAGCCGAAGCGCTCGCGGCCGCGAACAAGCGGATCTCGAACATCCTGAAGAAGTCGGAAGGCGGCGCGAACGGTGCGGTGCAGCCGACGCTGCTCGTCGAGGCCGCCGAAAAGGCGCTGCACGAACAGCTCGCGGCCGTGACGCCGCACGTGCAGTCGCAGCTCGAGGCGCGTGCGTATACGGGCGCGCTGTCGGCGCTCGCCGCGCTGCGCGCGCCGGTCGACACGTTCTTCAACGACGTGATGGTCAACGCCGAGGACCCCGCGCTGCGCGCGAACCGTCTCGCGCTGCTGTCCGCGCTGCATCAGCAGATGAACTGCGTCGCCGACATCTCGAAGCTCGCCGCATAAGGGCCGAACGATGCCGACCAGCCCCAACCGCAAGCTCGTCGTCCTCGACCGGGACGGCGTGATCAACGTCGATTCGGACGCGTTCATCAAGACGCCCGACGAGTGGATCGCGCTGCCCGGCAGCCTCGAGGCGATCGCACGACTCAACCACGCGGGCTATCGCGTGGTCGTCGCGACCAACCAGTCCGGCATCGGCCGCGGGCTGTTCGACATGGCCGCGCTCAACGCGATGCACCTGAAGATGCATCGCGCGGCGGCCGCCGTCGGCGCGCGCATCGACGCGGTGTTCTTCTGCCCGCACGTGTCGGAAGACCACTGCGACTGCCGCAAGCCGAAGCCCGGCATGATGCAGATGATCGCGGAGCGCTTCGAGGTCGACCCCGGTCACACGCCGGCCGTCGGCGATTCGCTGCGCGACCTGCAGGCCGGCGTCGCGGTCGGCTTCAAGCCGCACCTCGTGCTGACCGGCAAGGGCAAGAAGACGCTCGCCGCGGGCAATCTGCCGGACGGCACGAAGGTCCACGACGATCTGCGCGCATTCGCGCTCGACTTCCTTTCACACGAACACGAGTGATGCGGCCGCCGCGCGCATCCTCCCAACTGTCAGACCCACGCCGATGCGCTTCGTCCGCTCCCTGCTGCTGCTGATCTACTTCATCGTGTACACGGTGCCTTACGCCACCGCGTGCTTCATCGCGTTCCCGTTCATGCGTCCCGACGCGCGCTACTGGATGGCGGCCGGCTGGTGCAAGTCGACGCTATGGGTCGTGCGCTGGCTGAACGGCATCCGCTACCGGATCGAAGGGATGGAAAACCTGCCCGACGGCCCGGCCGTGCTGCTGTCGAAGCATCAGTCCGCGTGGGAGACGCTCGCGTTTCCGGCGCTGATGCCGAAGCCGCTCTGCTACGTGTTCAAGCGCGAACTGCTGTACGTGCCGTTCTTCGGCTGGGCGCTCGGGCTGCTGCACATGGTCAACATCAACCGCAAGGAAGGCAAGAACGCGTTCGCGTCGGTGATCCGTCAGGGCAAGAAGCGCCTGTCGGAAGGCGCCTGGATGATCATGTTCCCGGAAGGCACGCGCACGCCGGTCGGCAAGCAGGGCAAGTACAAGACGGGCGGCGCGCGCTTCGCGATCGAAACCGGCACGCCGGTCGTGCCGATCGCGCACAATGCAGGTCGCGTGTGGCCGCGCAATTCGTTCACGAAATTCCCGGGCGTCGTCACCGTGTCGATCGGCAAGCCGATTCCCGTCGACGGCAAGACGCCCGACGTATTGAACTCGCAGGTCGAAGCATGGATCGAAGCGGAAATGCGCCGCATCGATCCCGATGCCTATCGCCAGCCGGGCAATGCCGGCGCGCGCGATGCCGCGCGCGTCTGAATCACCCGGATTGCAGCCGTTGCGAACGACGAAACGAAGCGAACTGATGAAAAAGCGTCCGCGGCCACGGCCTGCCGTCGTGGCCCTCGATCATCGCCAGATGGATCTGCCGCTCTTCGACGGGCCGACGGCATCGCCGGCACCGTCGGCGCCCGCCGCACCGCCCTCGCCGCCTGAAGCGGCCACGGCCCCCGCGGTGCCCACGGCGCCGCTCGATCCGGGTCCCGCGCCCGATCGCTCCCGCATCCGCACGTTCGCACTCGACAGCCGTGTGCTCGAATACCGGCTGAAGCGCTCCGCGCGCCGCACGATCGGCTTCACGATCGACGGCAGCGGGCTGTCGATCACCGCGCCGCGCTGGGTCACGCTCGCCGACATCGAAGCGGCCATCGCCGAGAAGCAGCGCTGGATCTTCGCGAAGCTCGCGGAGTGGAAAACCCGCACCGAGCAGCGCGCGCTGCCGCAGATCGACTGGCGCGACGGCGCACAACTCCCGTATCTCGGCAAGACGATCACGATCGCGCTCGGCGCCAGTGCGCTCGCCTTCGACGCCGATGCGCAGCGGCTGTCGCTGCCGCTGCCCGCGCAAGCCGACATGCAGCAGATCAAGGATCGCGTGCAGGGCTGGCTGCAGGGCGAAGCGAAGCGGATTTTCGGCGAACGCCTCGTCGTCTATGCGGAAATGCTCGGCGTCACGTATTCGATGTACGCGCTGTCGTCGGCCGCGACGCGCTGGGGCAGCTGCTCGAGCGACGGCAAGATCCGGCTGAACTGGCGGCTGATCCACTTCCCGATGTCGATCATCGACTACGTCGTCGCGCACGAGCTGTCGCACCTGCGCGAAATGAACCACAGCCCGGCCTTCTGGCAGACCGTCGAATCGATCTTCCCGGAATTCCGCGAAGCGCGGCACACGCTCAAGCATCACCCGCCCGAGTTGCTGCCGTCGCTGTAACGCGATCGGTCGCACCGAAAATGCGAACGGGCGATGCGGATTCCTCCGCATCGCCCGTTTTCTTTGCGCGCCACGCCCATCGTGCGTCGCGCGCCGCTCATCCCGCGCTCAGTGCGCCTTCTTCTGGATGAACTCGATCTTGTAGCCGTCCGGATCCTCGACGAATGCGATCACGGTCGTGCCGTGCTTCATCGGACCCGCTTCGCGGGTCACCTTGCCGCCTTGCGCCTTGATCTTGTCGCAGGCCGCGTACGCGTCGTCGACTTCCACCGCCAGATGGCCGAAGCCGTTGCCGAGATCGTAGGACGGCGTATCCCAGTTATGGGTCAGCTCGATCACGGTGCCCGTGCTTTCCGCTTCATAGCCGACGAACGCGAGCGTGAACTTGCCTTCCGGATAATCCTCGCGACGCAGCAGCTTCATGCCGAGCAATTCGGTGTAGAACTTGATCGAGCGGTCGAGATCGCCGACTCGCAGCATCGTATGCAGCAAACGCATGTGTTGTACTCCTGTGGGGACTTTCCAGAAGCGGAAATTCTACCGGAGTCGGGTGAATCCCGCCGTCGGCGCCCCGTCCGCCGTCGGCCGATACCGGCTTCCGGACGGCGAGCCCGATGCCCGTGCGGCGGCAGTCATCACCGCACCCGACGGCACCCTGCAAGTCCACCGATCGGGTAACATCCTCCCACCTCGCACCAAAAGCGGGCATGCCGTCCGCCGCTTGAACGCGACCACCACCTCAATCAGCCACACAGCCTGCCGTGCGAAACCGCCGAATCGAGCGCGCCGGACACGACCTCCGTCCGCCGCTGCCCTTGTCCGTGCCCCCTTCCCGCCGCATCGGCGAGGTCCGCCGATGACCGCGCTCGCCGGCGCGCCCGCGCGCCGCGCGCTCGACACGCGCGCCATCGGTGTGATGCTGCTGCTGTGCGCGATCTGGGGCTTCCAGCAGGTCGCGATCAAGAGCACGAACGCGGCGATCCCGCCGATGTTCCAGGCCGGGCTGCGCTCGGTGATCGCCGCGCTCCTTCTGTGGGGCTGGGCCCGCTCGCGCGGCACGCCGCTGTTCCGCGGGGACGGCACGCTCGGCGCGGGCATCGCGGCGGGTGCGCTGTTCGCCGGCGAGTTCGTCTGCGTGTTCTTCGGGCTGACGCTGACGAGCGCGTCGCACATGGCGATCTTCCTGTACACGGCCCCGTGCTTCACGGCGCTCGGCCTGCACCTGTTCGCGCCGGGCGAGCGGCTGCAGCGTGTCCAGTGGGCCGGCGTCGGCCTCGCGTTCGCCGGCATCGCGCTCGCGTTCGCGGACGGCTTCCTCAAGCCGCGCGCGCCCGGCGCATCGGTATTGGCCGGGCTCGCCGGCGACGCACTCGGCATCCTCGGCGGCGCGATGTGGGCCGCGACGACGGTCGTCGTGCGTTCGACGTCGCTCGCGCGGGCCAGCGCGAGCAAGACGCTGTTCTACCAGCTCGCGGTGTCGGCCGTCATGCTGATCGCGCTCGCCGCGCTACTCGGCCAGACGTCGTTCGCGCAGGTCACGCCGATCGCGCTCGCGAGCCTCGCGTACCAGTCGGTGATCGTCGCGTTCGTCAGCTATCTGTCGTGGTTCTGGCTGCTGACGCGCTACAGCGCGTCGCGGCTGTCGGTGTTCACGTTCCTGTCGCCATTGTTCGGCGTCGCGTTCGGCGTGCTGCTGCTCGGCGAATCGGTCGGCTGGCGCTTCATGTCCGCGGCCGCGCTGGTGCTGACCGGCATCGCGCTCGTCAACGCGCCGCCGCGCGGGCGCGCGTAACGCCGTCCGGCATCGACGAGAACGGCGCGGAAAAACAAAAAGGCTGCCGGTCAGGGCAGCCTCATGAATCTCGAGCCGGCGGGCACCACGCGCGTTGCCCGCGTGGTCCTGCTACTCCGCAGCCTTGCGCACCTTCGCAAGCGCCTGCGCGACGCCGACATATTCGGCCACGCTCACATCCTCCGCGCGTCGCGCGAGGTCGAAGCCGAGCCCGTCGAAATCGATCGTCTCGCGGTAGTCGCCGAGCGTGTTGCGCAGCATCTTCCGACGCTGCGAGAACGCTGCCGTGACCACTTCGCCGAGCAGCACGGGATCGACGTCCGGCAGTTCGTGCGGCTCGTACGGAATCATCCGGACGATCGCCGAATCGACCTTCGGCGGCGGCTGGAACGACTCCGGCGGCACGTCGAGCATCTTGTCCATCACGTAGCGGTACTGCAGCATCACCGACAGCCGCGAGAACGCCTTCGTGCCCGGCTCCGCGACCATCCGTTCGACGACCTCGTTCTGCAGCATGAAATGCTGGTCGATGACCACGCCGGCGAACGTCATCAGGTGAAACAGCAGCGGGCTGGAAATGTTGTACGGCAGGTTGCCGACGATCCGCAGCGACGGCTTGTCGCCGGGCGCCGCGAGCGAGCCGAAGTCGAACGCGAGCGCATCGCCCGCGTGCAGTTCCAGCAATGCGCCGAATCGCTGCTTCAGGCGCCCGATCAGGTCGCGGTCGAGCTCGACCGCATGCAGCGGCGACTCGGGTGTCGCGAGACGCGCGATCAGCGGCTCGGTCAGCGCGCCGAGGCCGGGGCCGATCTCGACCATTCGCTGGCCGCGCGCGGGGCCGATCGTCGCGACGATCGAGTCGATCACGCCGTGATCGACGAGGAAGTTCTGCCCGAAGCGCTTGCGCGCGAAGTGGCCTTGGTGCTGTCTGCTGTTCGACATCGACTGAGAAAAACGAAAAATACGACGAATGAAGTCAGGCCTGGGGCCGTGGGCGTCAGGCCGCGCGGCGATGGCGCGCCATCGTGACGGCCGTGTCGAGCGCGGCGACCATGCTGCCCGGATCCGCACGGCCCGTGCCGGCCAGATCCAGCGCGGTGCCGTGATCGACCGACGTGCGGATGATCGGCAGCCCGAGCGTGACGTTGATGCCCTCGCCGAAGGTCGCATACTTCAGCACGGGCAAGCCCTGATCGTGGAACATCGCGAGCACGCAATCGGCGTCCTCGAGATAGCGCGGCTGGAACAACGTATCGGCCGGATACGGGCCGCGCGCGTCGATGCCCTGCGCTTGCGCGCGCGCGAGCGCCGGCGAGATCACGTCGATCTCCTCGCGCCCGAGATAGCCGTTCTCGCCCGCATGCGGGTTCAGCCCCGTCACGAGGATGCGCGGCGCGGCGAGACCGAAGTCCCGCCGCAGGTCGCGATCGACGATCGCCAGCGTCTCGACGAGCCCGTCGATCGTCAGCGCGGCCGACACGTCCTTCAGCGGCAGGTGCGTGGTCGCGAGCGCGACGCGCAGCGGCCGCTCGCCGGTGCCCGCCAGCATCATCACGACGCGCGGCGTGTGCGTGCGTTCCGCAAGGTATTCGGTATGGCCGGTAAACGGTACGCCGGCATCGTTGATCGTGCTCTTCTGCAGCGGTGCGGTGACGATCGCGTCGAACCGGCCCGCCATCGCGCCGTCGATCGCGGCATCGAGCAGCGCGAGCACGTAGCGGCCATTGGCCGCATCGAGCTTGCCGGCCCGTGCGGGCACGGCGAGCGGATGGTGCTCGACCGACACCGGCCCGCCGCCGGCGAGCACTGCACGATCGGCACCGACGGCCGCCGCGCGCGCGTCGAGCAGCGCGGCGTCGCCGAGCACGGTGAAATGCGCGCCCGGCCAGCGCCGCGCGGCATCCTGCAACGCCTGCACGGTCAGCTCCGGGCCGACACCCGCGGGTTCGCCGGTCGTGATCGCGATCTGCAGCGCGGATGCCGTCATGCGAAGCTCGCTCAGTTCGCCGGGCCGACGCCGCCGATCTTGTACTGCACGTACGACGAGTCGCGCAGCTCGCGCAGCCAGTCGGCGTACGCCTGCTCGGCCTTGCGCTGGCCGATCGCCTGACGCGCGATATCCATCTGCTGCTGCACCGAGCCTTCCGCTTCGCGGCGCTCCATCACCTGGATCAGGTGGTAGCCGTACTCGGTACGAATCGGCTGGCTGATCTGGCCGTCCTGCAGATTGTTCATCGCGCGCTCGAATTCCGGCACGGTCTCGCCCGGGCTGATCCAGCCGAGATCGCCGCCCTGCGACGCCGAACCGTCCTGCGAGTAGGTGCGCGCGAACTTCGCGAAATCGCCGCCCGCCTCGACCTGGCGGCGGATGTCCTGCAGCTGCTGGCGAGCCTGGCCTTCCGACTTGCCTTCGCCGACGCGCAACAGGATGTGGCGCACGTGCGTCTGGACGATCTTCGGTGCCGCGGCGGTCGCGCCCTGGCTCTGGCGGCGGTCGACGAGACGCACGATCTCGAAGCCGTCCGGCACGCGGATCAGCGTCGGGTTGACCTGGCCCGGGCGCAGCTTCGATGCGGCGTCGACGACGTCGGCCGGCAGCGCGCCCGGCGCCTTGAAGCCGAGGTCACCGCCCTTCTTCGCGTCGTTCGCTTCCGAATTGTTCTTCGCGAGCTTCTCGAAATCGGCGCCCGACGTGGCCTGCTGCAGCAGCGCTTCAGCCTTCTTCTGCGCGGCTTCGATGTCGGCCTGCGGCGCGTTGGTCGGTGCCTTGATGAAGATGTGCTGGAAGCGCAGGTCCTGCTGCTGCGATGCGTTCGGCCCGCGCTGGCTCGCGATGTAGTTCGCGACCTCGGCATCCGACACGGTGATCTTGCCGTCGACCTCGCGCTCGCGCAGCTTCGACAGCATCAGCTCGGTGCGGGCGTCGCTCGTGAACACGCTCCAGGGCACGCCTTGCGCCACGATCCGCGCGCGGTACTGCTCGAGCGTCATCCCGTTCGCCTGCGCGAGGCGCTGCAGCGTGGACTGCACGGTCGCGTCGTCGATGCGGATCCCGTCGTCCTTGGCCTTCTGCACCTGGATGCGTTCGAGCACCATCTGGTTCAGCACCTGCGCGCGCAGCTGGTCGGCCGGCGGCACGGGTGCGTTCTGCTGCTGCAGCCGGCGCGAGATCAGGCCGACGCGCTGGTCGAGTTCGCGGCCCGTGATCACGTCGTTGTTGACGACCGCGACGACTTCGTCGGCGAGCTGCGCGCCTTGCGAACCAAGCGCCTGCGCCGCGGCCGGCGCGGCGGCGAGCAGCGCGGCGGACGCGGCGAGGCTGGACACGACTGCCGCGAAACGAAGGGTTTTCTTCATTGCCACTGATACTCCATTGAAATCGTGCTGACCGGTGCAGACAAGCCGGCGTTACTCGTAATTGCTGAAGCGGGACATCGGCGGCGGCGCGGACGGCAGCGGCGTGTAGCCCGGCACCCCGGCGCGGAATGCGGCCACGAGACCGTTGTCGACGCTCGACAGCCCCTTCAACGTCAGCTGCATCATGACTCGCGTCGACGAATTCTGCTGCCCCGACGTGTTCACGCCGTTCGCGTACCGCTGGACACCGACTCCGAGCGCCCAGCAATCCGCGTCGTATTGTAAGCCGAGCAGACCGTCGACGACCCGGTCGGCCGCCAGGTCGTAGTTGAAGCGGCCGATCGCATACAGGCGGCGCGTGAGCGGCCATTGCGCGGACACCAGGAACTGGTTGATCGGCTGGTTGTCGAGCGTCGTGTTCGCACGCGTATAGCGGTAGCCGACGTTGATCACGCGGCGCTCGCCCGGGCTGAAACCGAAACCGACGCTCGACTTCACGAGCTGGTTGTTGTTCTGGTTGTACTGGAACGCCGTCTCCGACATGAAGCCGGAGCCGAGTTTCAGCGCGGCGCCGACGATCAGGTCCGAGTGGCGCGCCAGCACGGCGCTCTGCCCGGAATTCAGCGTGACGCGCTGGTCGGCGAAATAGTACTGCTGCGCGACCACGAAGCGCGCGCGTTCGTCGCCCGTGCGCGGATCGATGAAGCGCGACGTCAGGCCGGCCGTGATTCGGTTCGCGTCCGCGATCCGGTCGTTGCCGACGAACGTGTTCGGCTGGTAGATCTCCGCGAGGCCGAAGTCCGATTCCGCGGTGTCGAACAGCGGCGCGTTCGACTGGTCGCGATACGGCGTGTACACGTAGTACAGGCGCGGCTCGAGCGTCTGGATGAAGTCCTGGCCGAACAGGCGCACCGAGCGGTCGAAGATCAGGCCCGAGTCGAAGCTCACGGTCGGAATCGACTCGGTGAAGCGCTTCGGGTTGTTCGGCGTGCGCGACGACAGATAGTTCAGGTCGTACGACGCGAAGTGATACTGGACCTTCGGCACGACGAAGTAGCCGGGGCCGTACACGCCGTATGCGATGTACGGGTTGAAGACGATGCGGTCGCCTTCGGTCGCATCGGCGGTCGTGATGCGGAACCGCGAATAGTCGGCTTCCGCGCCGAAGTCGAAGCCGCCGACGTTGTACTTCGTGTACTTCACGTTCAACTGCGGTTCGCGGCTGTACGGCGCGATCGACGGCGGCAGCGTCTGCCAGTGCTGATAGCGCGCGAGCACCGACCACGGGCCGTTGTTGTACGTGAGGCCGGCTTCCTGCTGGTACAGCGTCTGCGTCCCGTTGACGAACTGGTTCATCGACCCAAGGTCTTCGGGATACGTATCGTCCGAGACCTTGTTGTAGTAGACGTAGCCGCCGAAACCGCCGCCGAAGTTCTGCTGGTGCTGCCAGTAGATCGCGTAGCGGTTGCGGTGCGCGAGCCGGTCGTCGGGCAGGTAATTGGCCGTAAACGTGCCCGAATACGACGGCGACAGATAGCGGAACGTCGCTTCGGTCTGCACGCCGCGCCGCGAGATGATGCGCGGCGTGATCGTCAGGTCGCGGTTCGGCGCGATGTTGAAGTAGTACGGCAGCGTCAGCTCGAACCCGTTGTTCGAGTTCATCGAGAACGTCGGCGGCAAGAGGCCGCTGCGCCGCTCGCCCGACAGCGGGAACGTCATCCACGGGCTCGCGAAGATCGGCACGCCCTGGAAGAACAGCACGCCGTTGCGCGCGGTGCCTTCGTCGGCGCCCGTGTCGAAGTCGAAACGGCTGCCCTTGATGTACCACGCGGGGTTGGTCGAGCACTGGCACGCGGTGTAGGTGCCGTTGACGAACACCGAACGCTCGCTGTCGAGCAGGTCGACGCGCTCCGCGCTGCCGGACCCGCCCGTCACGTTGAAGTGGTACTTCGGCGCCGTCATGAAGCCCTGGTTCGCCTCGACCTTCAGATGCGCCTCGGGGCCCGCGAACGACGTGCCGCCGTTGACTACCTTGACCTGGCCGTACGCATCGGCCATGTCGGTATCCTGATCGTAGTGGATCGCGTCGGCCTTCACGACCGCGTCGCCGCGGCGCAGCTCGGCCGAGCCCTTCGCGGCGAGGTCCTGATCGGCCGTGCCGCTCGTATGGTCGGCAATCACGAAGGTGGCCGGCTTCGCGCCGTCCTTCAGCGGATGATCCTCGAGCTGCGGGGCGAGACGCAGGTCCCACGGCGAGTCGAGCGGCTGCGGCTGCGCGGCCGCGCCCGACAGCTGCGCGTACGACACGGCCGGCACGAGGCCGGGCACGGCCAGCAGCGCGAGCGCGAGCCGCCGTTTGCGCGGCGCCCCGTCACCGGGGAAGACATTCGGGAATAGCGGTTTGGGCGGCATCTATCGTTTGGCGAATCGCCCCTTGTCAACCGCACCTGCACGGCACATTCGCGCGCGGCGGGCCGCGCCGTCGCACCGCGACTGCGGCTGAGCGCAAACCGGGGAGGCGATCGGGCGGACTGCGCGACAGGCGGCGAGCCTGCACGGCGGAAGCTGACGCGGGGCGCGTCAAAAAAGTCGTGGGGTATTATATGGCAAGACGTTCCCCCCTCCGCCGAGTTTCATGACACCCCCATCCGCCGCATCCCAGCCCGACGCCCGCCTCGACGCACTGACCGCGTGGCTGCGTCCGCTCGCCGAGCGCTTCGCCCTCGACCTGTCGACCCTCGCACCCGCGTCGTCGGACGCCAGTTTCCGCCGCTATTTCCGGGTCGCGTCGGCCACGCGCCCCGGCGGCTCGCTGGTCGCGGTCGACGCGCCGCCGCCCGAGAAATGTCGCGAATTCGTTCAGGTCGCGCAGTTGCTCGCCGCGGCCGGCGACCACGTGCCGGAGGTGCTGGCCCACGATTTCGACGCGGGCTTCATGCTCGTGAGCGACCTCGGCCGCACGTCGTACATCTCGGTGCTCGATCCGGCCGACCCGGTCGCGGCGCGCCCGTTGATGCGCGACGCGCTCGACGCGCTGATCCGCTTCCAGCTGAGCTCGAAGCCCGACGTGCTGCCGCCGTTCGACGAGGCATTCCTGCGCCGCGAGATGGAGCTGCTGCCCGAATGGTTCGTCGGCCGGCACCTCGGCAAGCCCGTCACCGACGCGATGCGCGGCACGCTCGACCGCACCTTCGCACTGCTGGTCGCGAGCGCCCATGCGCAGCCGCAGGGCTTCATGCTGCGCGATTTCATGCCGCGCAACCTGATGGTCTGCGAACCGAACCCCGGTGTGCTCGACTTCCAGGACGCCGTGTACGGGCCGCTGACGTACGACGTCGTGTCGCTGCTGCGCGACGCGTTCATCAGCTGGGACGAGGAGTTCGAGCTCGACTGCTTCGCGTATTACTGGGAAAAGGCGAAGAAGGCCGGCCTGCCGGTCGATCCGGACTTCGGCGAGTTCTACCGCCAGCTCGAATGGATGGGGCTGCAGCGCCACATCAAGATCCTCGGCCTGTTCGCGCGGATCAACTACCGCGACGGCAAGCCGCATTACCTGAACGACCTGCCGCGCTTCCTCGCGTACGCGCGCAAGGTCGCGCTGCGCTACCGCCCGCTCGTGCCGTTCGCGAAGCTGCTCGACGAGCTCGAGGGCAAGGGCGCGGCCGACGTCGGCTATACGTTCTGACCGCCCTCACATTCAGACGAACATGAGCACTACCCTGACCACGGCGATGATTTTCGCCGCCGGGCGCGGCGAGCGGATGCGCCCGCTGACCGACACCCGCCCGAAGCCGCTGCTCGAAGTCGGCGGCAAGCCGCTGATCGTCTGGCAGATCGAGGCGCTCGCGCGCGCGGGCATCGAAACGATCGTGATCAACCACGCGTGGCTCGGCGAACAGCTCGAGGCAACGCTCGGCGACGGCTCGCGCTGGGGTGTGCGACTCGCGTATTCGGCCGAAGGCGACGCGCTGGAAACCGCCGGTGGCATCGCGCAGGCGCTGCCGCTGCTCGAGCGCGACGGCCGGCCGACGGTGTTCGCGGCGGTCGCGGGCGACGTGTACTGCGCATTCGACTACCGGACGCTTGCCGCCCGCGCCGCGCGGATGGCCGCGCTCGACGCGCCCGCGATGCATCTCGTGATGGTGCCGAACCCGCCGTTCCACCCGGACGGCGATTTCGTGCTCCGCGACGACGGCCGGCTGGCGCTCGCCGGCGCCCCGCGCGTCACGTTCGGCAGCATCGGCGTGTACGACACGCGGATGTTCCGCGACATCGTGCCCGGCACGCACCGGCCGCTGACGCCGTATTTCAAGGCGACCATCGAGGCCGGCCGCGCGAGCGGCGAATTGTATGAAGGTATCTGGGAGAACGTCGGCACGCCCGCGCAACTGGGCGAACTGGATACGCGGCTGCGTGCCGCCGCAGGCTGATCGTTTCGCGGCCTGGCCGTCGAGCCACAGGGCGCGGTGGCCAAGGGCCCGCAAGGCCGATGACGGCCCGGCCGATCGCCGCCAGGCCGCTCCTGAATCAAATGCCGCGCACGCCGCGCCGGAACGCCCGGCCGTGACGGCGCAACGCCGCCCGATGCCGAACGGCCGGCGAACCGACCGTTCCCGCGCCGCCCGGCGCGGCATCCACGCTCACGCGGCCTCGGCCGCTTCCCCGCCCGCCGCCGCGCGCTGCTGCTGCAGCGCCCACATCTGCGCATACAGCCCGTCCGCGCGCACGAGTTCGTCATGCGTGCCGCGCTCGACGATCCGCCCGTGGTCCATCACGAGAATCTGCTGCGCATGCACGACCGTCGACAGCCGGTGCGCGATCACGAGCGTCGTGCGGTGCCGCGCGATCTGGTCGAGTTCGTGCTGGATCGCACGCTCCGAGCGCGAATCGAGCGCCGACGTCGCCTCGTCGAACAGCAGCACCGGCGGATCCTTCAACAGCGTGCGCGCAATCGCGACGCGCTGCTTCTCGCCGCCCGACAGCTTCAGCCCACGCTCGCCGACCGGCGTGTCATAGCCCTTCGGCAAGCTCTCGATGAAGTCGTGGATGTGGGCGGCGCGCGCGGCCGCGATCACTTCGTCACGGCTCGCGGTCGGCCGGCCGTACGCGATGTTGTAATAGATCGAGTCGTTGAACAGCACGGTGTCCTGCGGCACGATCCCGATCGATGCACGCAGCGAATCCTGCGTGACGTCGCGAATGTCCTGGCCGTCGATCCGGATCGCCCCGCCCGCCTGCCGGTCGAGATCGTAGAAGCGGAACAGCAGCCGCGACAGCGTCGACTTGCCTGACCCGCTGTGCCCGACCACCGCGGTCGTCGTGCCCGCGTCGATCGTAAACGTCACGTCGTGCAGGATTTGCCGCGACGCTTCGTACGCGAAGTTCACGTGCTCGAAGCGGACCTGCGCGCCGGCCACCGCGAGCGGCCGCGCGTCGGGCGCGTCCGCGACTTCCTTCGCGGCCGACAGCAGTCCGAACATGCGGTCCATGTCGGTGAGGCTCTGCTTCAGTTCGCGATACACGACGCCGAGAAAATTCAGCGGGATATACAACTGCAGCATGAACGTGTTGATCAGCACGAGATCGCCGAGCGTCAGCTTGCCGGCCAGCACGCCCTGCGTCGCGCGCCACAGGATGAACACGAGCCCGGTGCCGATGATCGCCTGCTGGCCGAAGTTCAGCACCGACAGCGAATTCTGCGAGCGGATCGCGGCCTTGCGGTAGCGCTTCAGGTTTTCGTCGTAGCGCTGCGCCTCCCACTCCTCGTTGCCGAAGTACTTCACCGTCTCGTAGTTGATCAGCGAATCGATCGCCCGCGAGTTCGCGCGCGAATCGAGTTCGTTCATCGTGCGGCGAAAGTGCGTGCGCCAGTTGGTGACCTTCACGGTGAACACGATGTACGTGACCAGCGCCGCGAACGTCACGTATGCGTAGTACGCCTCGTACTTGACCACGAAGAAGCCGAGCACGAGCCCGACCTCGACGAGCGTCGGCAGGATGCTGTACAGCGAATAGGAAATCAGTTGCTGGATGCCGCGCGTGCCGCGTTCGATGTCGCGCGACATGCCGCCCGTCTGGCGCTCGAGATGAAAGCGCAGCGACAGCCCGTGCAGGTGCCGGAACACCTGCAGCGCGAGCTGGCGCACCGCGCTCTCGGTGACCTTCGAGAACAGGATCTCGCGCAGCTCGGTGAAGAGCGACGTCGACAGCCGCACGAGCGCATAGGCGATGACCAGCAGGCCGACGCCGCCCGCCAGCACGATGCCGGCCGACTGCTCCGCGCGGCCGAGCGCGGTGAGTTGCTGCACCGCCGACAGATGATCGACGATGCGCTTCATCACGACCGGCACGCCGAGGTTCGCGACCTTCGCGCCGATCAGGCAGCCGAGCGCGAGCGCGACGCGCCATTTGTAGGTGACCAGGTACGGCAGCAGCGACCGGATGGTCTGCCAGTCGTTGCGAGGCCCGGTCTGAGCCGGCGCGGGCTCGCCGGAAGCGGAATATCGGCGCATGGGGGGAAGGATCGGCGGGGTGCGGCACGCGTTGCGGTGGCGGCCGGCTCGCCCGCTTTCTCGTACAATTTGCGAACGTTGTATTGTCGCAGAAGCCGCTACGCGCCGCTGCCGGCGGCCTCGCCGGCTGGCCTGCGCGCGGCGGCGCATTTATTACAGGATGAAAGCCCCCGCCATGACCGATTCGACCCTCGAACTTCCGCAAAAGCAGCCCGCGCTGCGCGTCGTCCCGCAACCGCACGACGCGAACGTCCACGGCGACGTGTTCGGCGGCTGGATCATGTCGCAGGTCGACATCGCCGGCTCGATCCCCGCGAGCCAGCGCGCGAACGGCCGCGTCGCGACGGTCGCGGTCAATTCGTTCGTGTTCAAGCAGCCGGTGTTCGTCGGCGATTTGCTGAGCTTCTACGCCACCATCATGCGCACCGGCAACACGTCGGTGACGGTCGACGTCGAGGTGTACGCGCAGCGCATGCGCCTGATGGGCGAAATCGTGAAGGTCACCGAAGCAACGCTCACCTACGTCGCGACCGGCCCCGACCGCAAGCCGCGGCCGCTGCCGCCGCTCTGATCGGCGCGCGCCGCGCTGCGGCGCCGCACGCGGCCCGTCAGTGCGTGGCCGTCAGCCCGAACTCCCGCATCGCGGGCAGGAAGTCGTGATTGAGCTTCGGCTTGCGCGACAGCTTCATCAGCACGTAGCGCTGGAACGGCGCGAGCCGCTGCCACTGCGCGAGCGCGGGCGCCGGCAGCCCGGCCAGCGCGCTCTGCTGCACGAGCGCGTCCGGCACCGAATCGGTCGCTCGCCAGCTCGGCTGCTCGTCGGGCTGAAACCACGACGGTTCGAGGTCGGCATGCGTGCGCAGCATTTCGAACAGCGCGTGATCGAAATTGGGCTCGATCGCGGTGTCGTCGTCGGCCGGGAAGCGTGCGAGCAGCTTGCGGTCCTCGAGCGGCAGCAGCTGCCACTGCTCCAGTGAAATCCGCAGACCGAAACGGTCGAGATTGAAACGTACGATCATCGGGATGTACGTCAGGTTTTCCGACGAATCGTGTTCGAAATTGAATAGCAGCGGAGCGTCGCTGAGTCCCATGGTCGTTACCTGAGTGGCGGATGCCGGCGCGGCCGGCCTGCCTGAGGTATTTTAGAACCTCTGCGCGCGAGCGGCGGACACGATCGTCGCCGCCCCGCCACGAATCAACGGGAGTGCTCGTGAATCCGACTGAAACAGAAGAACCGCGCGGCGCGATCGAGCTGTCCGTGCGCCGCACGCGCGGCGGCGCCGTCGAAACCGCGCACGATTACGTCGGCCAGGAATGGCCGGTCGCGCTGGTCTTCAACGGCATCTCGCACGCGGTGATGATGTGCACGCCGCGCGACCTCGAGGCGTTCGCGGTCGGCTTCGCGATCTCGGAAGGGATCGTCGAACGCGGCAGCGACATCAAGGACATCGAGGTGATCCTCCACGCCGATGCATCGCTGCCGCACGCGGAGGTGCATCTGGAGGTCGTCCAGCAGGCTTTCGCCGCGCTGAAGGACCGCCGCCGCGCGCTCGCGGGGCGTACCGGCTGCGGCGTGTGCGGGATCGAGAGCATCGACCTGCTCGACCTCGCGCCCGAACGGGTGCCCGACACCGGCTTTCTCGCGCGCCTCGCGCCCGACGCGCTCGCGCGCGCGGCCCACGCGCTGCCGGTGCACCAGGCGCTCACGCAACTCACCGGCGGCCTGCACGCGGCCGCGTGGTGCGACGCAACAGGCGCGATCCGGATGGCGTTCGAGGATGTCGGCCGCCACAACGCGCTCGACAAGCTGATCGGCTCGCTCGTGCTGTCGCGCGCCGACGCGACCGACGGCTTCGTGTTCCTGTCGAGCCGCGCGAGCTACGAGCTCGTGCGCAAGTCGGCGCGGGTCGGAATCCCGATGGTCGCGACGATCTCCGCGCCGTCGTCGCTCGCGATCGAGATCGCGAAGGCGGCCGGCCTGCGGCTGGTCTGCTTCTGCCGCGAAACCGGCCACGTCGATTACGGCACGGCCTGATGCCGGCCGCCCGGCCGCTGCGTCAATCGAACTGACGGAAATCCGGCTTGCGCTTCTCGAAGAACGCGGTCATCGCCTCGCGGGCTTCCGGCGCGCGCAGCATCGCGGAGAAGTGACCGGCTTCCTCGTTCATCCGCGCGGCAACGGACACCCCGCCCGTCTCCTTCAGCAACGCCTTCGTCACGCGCAGCGACGACGCCGGCAGCGCCGCGAGCTTCGCGGCCTGCTTCGCCGCGAATGCGTCGAGCTCGGCGGCCGGCAGCACGCGGTTGACGATGCCGATGCGGTGCGCTTCCAGCGCGTCGAACGCTTCGCCGAGCAGCAGCTTTTCAGCGGCGACCTGATGGCCGGCCAGGCGCGGCAGCAGCACGCTCGATGCGGCTTCCGGGCACAGCCCGAGCTGCGCGAACGGCAGCGAGAATGCCGCGGTGTCGGCCGCGTAGACGAGATCGCAGTGCAGCAGCATCGTCACGCCGACACCGACCGCGATGCCCGGCACCGCGGCAACGATCGGCTTGGTCGCGCCGCTGATCCGCGCGAGAAACTGGAATACCGACGCGTTCTCGTCCTTCGGCGGCGCCTTCAGGAAATCCTCGAGATCGTTCCCCGCGCTGAAGTTGCCGTCGCTGCCGCGCAGCAGGATCACGCGGATCGCCTTGTCTTCCTGCGCGTCGGCGAGCGCATCGGCCATCGTCTGGTACATCGCCGCCGTCAGCGCGTTCTTCTTCGCCGGGCGCGCGATCGTGATCGTCATCACGCCGTCGGCGCGTTCCACTTGAATTTCGGCCACAACCGTCTCCTTTGACTTTCCTCTTCCGGAATGAAAAACGGTGCGCAAGCTCGTGGCTCGCGCACCGTGATCGCTACTGTCCCGCTCCGCTTACAGGCGTTCGATGATGCCCGCCGCACCCATGCCGGTGCCGACGCACATCGTGACCATCCCGTACTTCAGGTTGCGGCGGCGCAGGCCGTGCACGACGGTCGCCGCGCGGATCGCGCCGGTCGCGCCGAGCGGGTGGCCGAGCGCGATCGCGCCGCCGACCGGGTTGACCTTCGACGGGTCGAGGCCGAGATCGCGGATCACCGCCAGCGACTGCGCGGCGAATGCCTCGTTCAGCTCGATCCAGTCGAGATCGTCCTGCTTCAGGCCCGCGGCCTTCAGCGCGGCCGGGATCGCTTCCTTCGGGCCGATGCCCATGATTTCCGGCGGCACGCCGCGCACCGCGAAGCTCACGAAGCGCGCGAGCGGCGTCAGGTTGAATTCCTTGAGCACCTTCTCCGACACGACCAGCAGCGCGCCCGCGCCGTCCGACGTCTGCGAGCTGTTGCCGGCCGTGACCGAGCCCTTGTTCGCGAACACCGTGCGCAGCTTCGCGAGGCCTTCGAGCGACGTGTCCGCGCGCGGACCTTCGTCGAGCGCGATTTCGCGCGTCTTCACGTCGACTTCGCCCGTCGCGAGGTTCGGGAAACGCTCGGTGATCGTGTACGCGGCAATTTCGTCGCCGAACTCGCCGGCCTGCTGCGCGGCGAGCGCCTTGCGATGCGACTCGACCGAGAACGCGTCCTGGTCTTCGCGGCTCACCTTCCACTGCTCGGCGACGCGCTCGGCCGTCAGGCCCATCCCGTATGCAATGCCGAAATCCTCGCTGCGATCGAAGATATGCGGCGACATCGACGGCTTGTTGCCCATCATCGGCACCATGCTCATCGATTCGCAGCCGCCCGCGAGCAGCGCGTCCGATTCGCCGACGCGGATGCGGTCCGCCGCCATCGCCAGCGCCGTGATGCCCGACGCGCAGAAGCGGTTGACCGTCACGCCGCCGACCGTCTGCGGCAAGCCCGCGAGCAGCGCGCCCATGCGGGCGACGTTCAGGCCCTGCTCGGCTTCCGGAATCGCGCAGCCGATGATCGCGTCCTCGATCACCTTCGTGTCGAGGCCGGGCACCTGCGCGACCGCCGACTTGATCGCGTGAACCAGCAGCTCGTCGGGGCGCGTGTTCTTGAAGACACCGCGCGGGGCCTTGCCGATCGGGGTGCGGCTGGCGGCGACGATGTATGCGTCTTGCAGTTGTTTGCTCATTTGAAGCTCCTTATCCGCTCGCTCAGTTACGCACCGGCTTGCCGGTCTGCAACATGCCCATGATCCGTTCCTGCGTCTTCTGCGTGCCGAGCAGCTCGACGAACGCGCGGCGCTCGAGCGCGAGCAGCCACTGCTCGTCGACGAGGCTGCCGGCTTCGACGTCGCCGCCGCACACGGCTTCGGCGATGCGGCTCGCGATCAGGTAGTCGTGGTCGCTGATGAAGCGGCCGTCACGCATGTTGACGAGCGACGCCTTGATCGTCGCGATCGCCGAGCGGCCCGCGACCGTCACGTCCTTCGCGCGCAGCGGCGCACGGTAGCCGACGGCCGCCAGCGCGCGTGCTTCCTTCTTCGCGGTGTCGAGCAGCTCGAACACGTTGAAGATGATCGTGTCGGACGGCTTCAGGTAGCCCATCGCGCGTGCATCGTGCGCCGACGACGACACCTTCGCCATCGCCGCGTTCTCGAACGACTTCGTGACGAACTTCAGGATGTCGGTGGTCGCGTTCGCGGCCGTTGCCGCATCCGCCGCGCGCAGCGCCGCTTCCTTCAGGCCGCCGCCCGCCGGCACGAGGCCGACGCCGACTTCGACGAGACCGATGTAGCTCTCGACGTGCACGACGCGCTTCGCGCTGTGCAGCATCAGCTCGCACCCGCCGCCGAGCGCGATGCCCGACACGGCCGCGACGACCGGCACGTTCGCGTACTTCACGCGCAGCATGCCTTCCTGGAACTTCTTCACGAACGGCTCGATGCCCTTCGCGCCGCCCATCATGAACGCGGGCATCGCCTCTTCGAGGTTCGCACCGGCCGAGAACGGGCCGCCCGGCGTGCCGAGCTTCAGCGACGTCGGCTGCCAGATCACCACGCCCTTGTAGTCCTTCTCCGCGAGTTCGATCGCCTGCACGAGGCCGTCGATCACGCTCGGTCCGATCGTGTTCATCTTCGACTTGAACGACACGATCACGACGTCGTCCTCGCCTGCGCGATCGTCGACCCATGCACGCACGGCGTCGGTTTCGAACAGCGTCTTGCCGTACGTCTTCGGGTCGGCGCCGGCTTCGCCGACGAGCGGCGCGCGGAACACCTGCTTGCCGTAGACGGCCAGGTCGGAGCGCGGCACGAAGCGCTTCGACGCCGGCGCCCACGAGCCTTCGGCCGTGTGCACGCCGCCCTTCTCCGCAACCGCGCCTTCGAGCACCCACGACGGCAGCGGCACGTTCGCGAGCGCCTTGCCGGCCGCGATGTCTTCCTGCACCCACTCGGCGACCTGCTTCCAGCCGGCAGCCTGCCAGCCTTCGAACGGGCCTTCGTTCCAGCCGAAGCCCCAGCGGATCGCGAGGTCGACGTCACGCGCGTTGTCGGCGATCGACTCGAGATGCACGCCGATGTAGTGGAACACGTCACGGAAGATCGACCACAGGAACTGCGCGTGCGGATGGTCCGTCTCGCGCAGCAGCTTCAGGCGTTCCGCCGGCGGGCGCTTCAGGATGCGGCCGACGGTTTCATCCGCCTTCGCGCCCGAATCGACGTACGTGCCCGTCTTCGCGTCGAGCACCTTGATCGCCTTGCCTTCCTTCTTGTAGAAGCCGCCGCCCGTCTTCTGGCCGAGCGCGCCCTGCTTCACCAGTTCGGCGAGCACGGCAGGCGTCTGGTAGACCGGGAAGAACGGATCGTCGGCGAGGTTGTCCTGCATCGTCTTGATCACGTGCGCCATCGTGTCGAGGCCGACCACGTCCGCGGTGCGGAACGTCGCCGACTTCGCGCGGCCGAGGCGGCTGCCCGTCAGGTCGTCGACTTCGTCGAAGCGCAGGCCGAACTTCGCGGCCTCGGTGATCACCGCGAGGATCGAGAAGATGCCGACGCGGTTCGCGATGAAGTTCGGCGTGTCCTTCGCGCGCACGACGCCCTTGCCGACGATGCTCGTCAGGAAGGTCTCGAGCTGGTCGAGGATCTCCGGACGCGTGTGCGCGGTCGGGATCAGCTCGACGAGGTGCATGTAGCGCGGCGGGTTGAAGAAGTGCACGCCGCAGAAGCGCGACTTCAGCTCGTCCGAGAAACCTTCGGACAGCTTCGTGATCGACAGGCCCGACGTGTTGGTCGCGAAAATCGCGTTCGGTGCGATGTGCGGCGCGACCTTCTTGTACAGGTCGTGCTTCCAGTCCATCCGCTCGGCGATCGCCTCGATCACGACGTCGCACTCGGCGAGCTTCGCGATGTCGTCTTCGTAGTTCGCGGCTTCGAGGTATTTCGCGTCGTCCTTCACGCCGAACGGCGCGGGCGACAGCTTCTTCAGGTTCTCGATCGCCTTCAGCGCGATCGCGTTTTTCGGGCCTTCCTTGGCCGGCAGGTCGAACAGCAGCACCGGCACGCGCGCGTTGACGAGGTGCGCGGCGATCTGCGCGCCCATCACGCCGGCGCCCAGCACGGCGACCTTGCGAATCAGGAAATTGCTCACGGGATGTCTCCGGATAATGTCGTGCAGCGCGGGTTGTGAGGGCTGCACGACGAAGTGAGTACCAGGAACCGTTGCGTTCGGGCGGCGCGCGGCGCGCACCGCCCGGACTCGCGTCAGAACAGCGATTCGTCGACTTCCATCAGCGTCTTCGAGCCGGCGCGCGCGGCGCGGATCGTCGCCGCCGTCTCGGGCAGCAGGCGCGCGAAATAGAAGCGTGCGGTCGCGAGCTTCGACTTGTAGAACGGGTCGCCCGACGCTTCCTTGTCGAGGGCGAGACGCGCCATGCGCGCCCAGAAGTACGAGAACACCAGGTGGCCGACGGTGCGCAGGTACGGCACGGCGGCGGCGCCGACTTCGTCCGGGTTCTGCATCGCCTTCATGCCGATTTCCATCGTCAGCTTCTGCACCTTGTCGCCGATGTCGGCGAGCGGGTTGATGAACTCGGCCATCTCCGGCTTCACGCCTTCGGCTTCCGCGAATTCGGTGACGAGCTTGCCGAACTTCTTCAGCTTCGCGCCCATGTCGCCGAGCACCTTGCGGCCCAGCAGGTCGAGCGACTGGATCGAGTTCGTGCCTTCGTAGATCATGTTGATCCGCGCGTCGCGCACGTACTGCTCCATGCCCCACTCGGAGATGAAGCCGTGGCCGCCGTAGATCTGCATTGCGTGGTTGGTCGACTCGAACGCGTTGTCGGTCAGGAACGCCTTGATGATCGGCGTGAGCAGCGCGACGAGGTCGGCCGCTTCCTTGCGCACCGCTTCGTCACCGTGCGACAGCTCCTTGTCGATCTGCAGCGCGGACCAGTACGTGAATGCGCGCGCGCCTTCCGCGTAGGCCTTCTGCGTGAGCAGCATGCGGCGCACGTCCGGGTGCACGATGATCGGGTCGGCCGGCTTGTCCGGTGCCTTCGGGCCCGTCAGCGAGCGCATCTGCAGGCGTTCCTTCGCGTACGTCAGCGAGTTCTGATACGCGACTTCCGTGAGGCCCAGGCCCTGCATGCCGACGCCCAGGCGCGCGGCGTTCATCATCACGAACATCGCGTTGAGGCCCTTGTTCGGCTCGCCGACCATCCAGCCCTTCGCGTTGTCGAGGTTCATCACGCACGTCGAGTTGCCGTGGATGCCCATCTTGTGTTCGATCGAGCCGCACTTGATGCCGTTGCGCTCGCCCGGCTCGCCCGCGGCGTCCGGAACGAACTTCGGCACGATGAACAGCGAGATCCCCTTCGTGCCTTGCGGCGCGTCCGGCAGGCGCGCGAGCACGAGGTGGACGATGTTCTTCGACATGTCGTGCTCGCCGCTCGAGATGAAGATCTTCGTGCCGCTGATCGAGTACGAGCCGTCGCCGTTCGGTTCGGCCTTGGTGCGCAGGATGCCGAGGTCGGTGCCGCAGTGCGGCTCGGTCAGGCACATCGTGCCCGTCCATTCGCCCGACACGAGCTTCGGCAGATACTGCTTCTGGAGTTCCGGCGCGCCGTGCGCGTGCAGGCACTCGTAGGCGCCGTGCGACAGGCCCGGATACATCGTCCATGCCTGGTTCGCCGAATTAAGCATTTCGTAGAGCGCGTTGTTCACGAACGCGGGCAGGCCCTGACCGCCGTAGTCCGGATCGCAGCCGAGCGCCGGCCAGCCTGCCTCGACGTACTGCCGATACGCTTCCTTGAAGCCGGTCGGGGTCTTCACGACGCCGTCGCCTTCGTACGTGCAGCCTTCACGGTCGCCGACCTGGTTCAGCGGGAACAGTACCTCGGAGCAGAACTTGCCCGCCTCCTCGAGGACCTGGTTGATCGTGTCGGCGTCGAGGTCCGCGTGCCGCGGCATTTGCTTGACCTCGGCTTCGACGTTCAGAAGCTCGTGCAACACGAATTGCATGTCGCGCAGCGGCGCGGCGTACTGTCCCATGACTCTCTCCAAAGGTGGGCAAAACGGCTCGAGCTCCTGGCGGGCGGATCACGCGCCGCTAACGGCTCTCGCTCTGATACGAAACGATCGTCTTTTCCAGCGCGGCCCACGTGAGGCGCACGGCATCCGGCGAATGCAGGAATCGTGCGTCGTGATGCAGGCCGAGCGTGAAGCTGTACAACTCGAAGAGCATCAGGTCCGGATCCGTATCCGCACGCAGATGGCCTTCTTCCTTCGCCTGCGAAATGGCACGCAGCATCGCAGCACGCCAGGCCGTCACGCTCGCGATCAACTGCTCGCGCACGGGGCTGTCAGGCCGGTCGTCGTACTCGACGGCGCCGCTGATGTAGATGCATCCGGTCGTCACCTCCTGGATGCGCTTCTCCGTCCAGCGGGCCAGCATCGCCCGAAGGCGCGGCAAGCCTCGCGGCTCGCGCAGGCTCGGAAAGAACACCTCGTTTTCGAAACGATGGTGATACTCGCGGACGACCTCGACCTGCAGGTCTTCGCGCGATCCGAAGTGCGCGAACACACCACTCTTGCTCATCTGCATGCGCTCGGCCAGCAGGCCGATCGTCAGCCCCTCCAGCCCGTCACGGCTGGCAAGGTCCAAAGCAGCTTCGAGTATCGCGGCACGCGTCTGTTCGCCTTTTCGCATAGCTATTTCTGTAACCGTTCGGGGGTTCGAATAAAATCGAACGGCCGTACTATTATTGAGTGCAGCCGCTCGCGAAACAAGGAAATTATTAGAAACCGGTGTCTAACCGAGCCGCTATTTTGCGCGATTCCGGCGGGACCGGAGCGGCTTTTCCGCACGAACGTGCGGACAGATTTTTGAAGCGGATGCTTAGTCCGTGTCAGTCGTAACCACCGACCGTCAGCGCCTTCATCACGATGCGGTACGTGTTGTACGCGAGCCAGTTCAGCATGCGCTCGATGCGCGGCCGCGCGGCATACCGGGCGGCGTCGATTTCACGGCCTTCGGTGAAGGCGGCCGCGATTGCGTCGCGCAGTTCGTTGGTGACCGCATCGTAGCGCACCAGCACGACATTCGCCTCATTGTTCAGCATCAGGCTCAGCGCGTCGAGGTTCGACGAACCGACGGTCGCCCAGTTGTCGTCGATCACCGCGACCTTGCCGTGCAGGATCGTCTTGTCGTATTCCGCCACGCGCACGCCCGCGCGCAGCAGCGCGTGATACAGGAACGGCACGGCCGTATCGAGCGCCGTGAACTCGTTGCGGCCGATCAGGATCCGCACGTCGACGCCGCGGCGCGCGGCGCCCGTCAGCGCGCGGCGCAGCTTGCGGCCCGGCATGAAATACGGATTCGCGAGCAGGATCCGCTGGCGCGCCTGGCCGATCGCGGCGAGATACGCCTTCTCGATCGCGCGGCGGTTCACGACGTTGTCGCGCGCGACGAACGCGACGCTCGGCTCCGTCACGACCCGCAGTGCACCGGCCTTGATCCATCGATGGCTGCGCATCCAGCGCCGGAACATGTCCGGGAATGCCTCGCCGCCGTGCAGTCCGGCCGCGTACTGCGCGTACGGCTTGTGGCCGAACTGGATGCGGTGCCACTGCAGCTCGAACGCGGCGCGCACGTCCGACACCGCCGGCCCGGCCATCTCGACCGCGAAATCCCAGCGCGGGAACGGCAGCGTCGCGCTGCCCTGCGCGTAGTCGTCGACGATGTTGATGCCGCCGCAGAACGCGACCGCATGATCGATCACCGCGAGCTTGCGGTGCGTGCGCGAGAAGCCGAAGCGGCCGAACAGGTAGCGGTTGTAGATGCAGTGCTCGACACCGGCCCCGGCCCACGTATCGAACAGCGGCAGGCGCGCGGTGCCGACGCCGTCGGTGATCACGCGCACGCGCACGCCGCGCTGCGCCGCGCGAATCAGCGCATCCGACACCGGGCGGCCGGCCGCGTCGTCGCAGAAGATGTAGGTTTCGAGCATCACCTGCTCGCGCGCCGCATCGATCCGTTCGATCAGCGCGTGGAAGAATTCGCTGCCGGTCTCGCAGAGCCGCACCGTGTTGCCGGCCGTGAACGCGAGCCGCGACGCGGAGCCGCGCTCCTGCAGGAACATCTGCCGCAATTGCGCGAAGCGCTTGCGGGTTTCCGCATTCATGCGGACGAGCCGTGCGGCGCCCGCGCGAGCGACACGCGCACGGGCAATTGCAGGATCGCCTCGGCGTTCGACGGCGAGAAGCAGCGCGCGGCCGCTTCACGGTACGGCAGCCACGCGTGGTCGACATGCTCGCGCGGCGACAACGTCACGTCGACGCGGCGCGGCACACACAGGCCGAACCAGTGCTCGACGTTGCGCGTGACGCCCGGCGCATAGCGATGCAGGTATTGCGGATAGATGCTGTATTCGATCCGGTGGTGCCAGTCGATCAGCGCGGTGGCCGGCACGTCGTGCGACCCGACC
This sequence comes from Burkholderia sp. RF4-BP95, assembly GCF_001521985.1. Taxonomy (NCBI): domain Bacteria; kingdom Pseudomonadati; phylum Pseudomonadota; class Betaproteobacteria; order Burkholderiales; family Burkholderiaceae; genus Burkholderia; species Burkholderia sp. RF4-BP95. Next base: position 204,582 of record NZ_LOSX01000027.1, read on the forward strand.
GAGATGCCGGTTTCCTCGGCGACTTCGCGCGCGGCCGTGAGCGCGAGCGGCTCGTCGAGCGCGTCCTTCGATCCGGTCACCGATTGCCAGAAATCGGGCTGGTCGGCACGCTTGATCACCAGCACGTCGAGCTCGGGCGTATAGATCACGACGAGAACGGATTCGGGGATTTTCGGCGGCTTCGTCATCTTTGTTTCATGCGGCACAGGGCCGGGCGCCGGGCCTGTGCCGGAACGTGCGGCAAGTGCTGCGACTGTACCGCAAAAAACGAAAAAGGCGCACCACGGCGCCTTTTTCGCTGGATGTCGTGCACGCGTCGCCGCGCACACGACCTGTGGCACGCATTACGCCTTCGGCTGTTCCGGCTGACGCAGACGGATGTGCAGCTCGCGTAGTTGACGCTCGTCGACCGGGCTCGGCGCCTGCGTGAGCAGATCCTGCGCACGCTGCGTCTTCGGGAACGCGATCACGTCGCGGATCGAGTCGGCGCCGGCCATCATCGTGACGATGCGGTCGAGGCCGAATGCGATACCGCCATGCGGCGGCGCGCCATACTGCAGCGCGTCCAGCAGGAAGCCGAACTTCAGTTGCGCTTCTTCCGCGCCAATCTTCAGCGCGCGGAACACCTTGCTCTGCACTTCCTCACGGTGGATACGCACCGAGCCGCCGCCGATTTCCCAGCCGTTCAGCACCATGTCGTACGCCTTCGCGAGGCAACGGCCCGGATCGGTCTCGAGGTACTCGAGGTGCTCGTCCTTCGGGCTGGTGAACGGGTGATGCGCGGCGACGTAGCGCGCGTCTTCGTCGTCGTATTCGAACATCGGGAAGTCGACGACCCACAGCGGCTTCCAGCCGGCCTGGACGAGGCCGTTCGCCTTGCCGAATTCCGAATGGCCGATCTTCAGGCGCAGTGCGCCGAGGCTGTCGTTGACGACCTTCGCGCGGTCGGCCGCGAAGAAGATGATGTCGCCGTCTTCAGCGCCGGTGCGCTCGAGGATCGCCGCGATCGACGCGTCGTGCAGGTTCTTGACGATCGGGCTTTGCAGGCCGTCGCGACCCTTCGCCTTCTCGTTGACCTTGATCCATGCGAGGCCCTTCGCGCCGTAGATGCGCACGAATTCCGTGTAACCGTCGATGTCGCCGCGCGACAGCTCGCCGCCCTTCGGCACGCGCAGCGCCGCGACACGGCCGTCCTTCGCGTTGGCCGGCGTGCTGAACACCTTGAAGTCGACGTCCTTCATCGCGTCGGTCAGCTCGGTGAATTCGAGCTGCACGCGCAGGTCCGGCTTGTCCGAACCGAAACGCGCCATCGCTTCCGAGTACGGCATCACCGGGAATTTCGCGTCGAGTTCGACGTCGATCGTCGTCTTGAAGATGTGACGGATCATGTCTTCGAACAGGTCGCGGATTTCCTGCTCGCCGAGGAACGACGTCTCGCAGTCGATCTGCGTGAATTCCGGCTGACGATCGGCACGGAGGTCCTCGTCGCGGAAGCACTTGGTGATCTGGTAGTAACGGTCGAAGTTCGCGACCATCAGCAGCTGCTTGAACAACTGCGGCGACTGCGGCAGCGCGAAGAACTGGCCCGCGTTCACGCGCGACGGCACGAGGTAGTCGCGTGCGCCTTCCGGCGTGCTCTTCGTCAGCATCGGCGTTTCGATGTCGATGAAGCCCTGCTCGTCGAGGTACTTGCGTGCTTCGATCGCGACGCGGTAGCGCAGGCGCAGGTTGTGCTGCATCTGCGGACGGCGCAGGTCGAGCACGCGGTGCGTGAGGCGCGTCGTTTCCGACAGGTTGTCGTCGTCGAGCTGGAACGGTGGCGTGATCGACGCGTTCAGCACGATCAGCTCATGGCACAGCACTTCGATCTTGCCGCTCTTCAGGCCGGCGTTGACCGTGCCTTCCGGACGGTTGCGCACGAGACCCTTGATCTGCACGCAGAACTCGTTGCGCACGCCTTCGGCGGTCGCGAACATTTCCGCGCGATCCGGGTCGCACACCACCTGCACGAGGCCTTCACGATCGCGCAGGTCGATGAAGATCACACCGCCGTGATCGCGGCGGCGCTGCACCCAGCCGCACAGCGACACGGTTTGGCCCAGCAGGTGTTCGGTCACGAGACCGCAGTATTCAGTACGCATCGACATGATGTTTGCTTTCGTTCGGTTTGATCAACGGGTGCCGCAACGCGCGGCCCGGGCGATGATTCTTTACTTACAGCGGCGGCTCGACGGGACGGCGGGCGGGCGCCGGAGCCGGCGCCGAAGGCGCCACGACGCCCATCGAGACGATGTACTTGAGCGCGGCATCGACCGACATGTCGAGTTCGATGACTTCGCTCTTCGGCAGCATCAGGAAGAAGCCCGACGTCGGGTTCGGCGTCGTGGGCACGTACACGCTCACGTACTCTTCCGTCAGATGGTTGACCACGTCGCCGCCGGGCGTACCCGTCAGAAACGCGATCGTATACGAGCCGCGCCGCGGGTATTCGATCAGCAGCGCCTTGCGGAACGCGTTGCCGCTGCTCGACAGCAGCGTGTCCGACACCTGCTTGACGCTCGTGTAGATCGGCCCGACGACCGGGATGTGACGCACGACCGCGTTCCACCACGTGACGAGCTTCTGGCCGATGAAGTTCTGCGTGGCCAGCCCGACGACGAAGATGAACGCGAGCGTCAGCACCGCGCCGATCCCCGGCAGGTGGAAGCCGAGCATCCGCTCCGGCTGCCACGATTCGGGCAGCAGCAGCAGCGTCTGGTCCATCGTGCCGATGATGAGGCCGAGCACCCACAGCGTGATCGCGAGCGGGACGAGAACCAGCAGGCCGGTCAGGAACACCGTTTTCAGGGTCGTCTTTTTCATCATCTGCCGTCAATGAACCGCGCCGGAAGCGCGGGTTGGTCGCGGCCCGGCCGGGCCGCGACGGTCAACTGCCGGCGGCGGGCGCCGCAGCCGGGGCCGGCGCGGCGCTCGTCGTCGTACTTTCGGAGCTCGCGGCAGCGGGCGCGGCTGCCGCCGGCGCTGCGGCCGGTGCCGCCGCCGTGTCGCCGGACGCCGTCGCCGGCGCGCTGGTGCCGCCCGAGCCACCGCGGAAATCTGTGACATACCAGCCGGAGCCCTTCAGCTGGAAGCCGGCGGCGGTGACCTGCTTGCGAAAAGCATCCTTCCCGCATTCGGGGCACTGCGACAACGGCGCGTCGCTCATCTTCTGGAGCACGTCCTTCGCGAAACCGCACGCTTCGCATCGATAGGCGTAGATCGGCATGATATTTTTCCCGCAGAAACTGGAAACGGCTTGCAAAACCTTGAATTATAGCCGAAACCCCGGCGCGCTCCGGCAACGGCCGCGACGCCCCGGCTTCAGCGACGGCGCCACGTGAGCCAGCGCTCGTGCCCTTCGAACACGGCCAGCGAATCGGTCACCGGCAGATCCTCGATCAGTTCGAAGTGCGGCGCGAGCAGCGCATCGAGTTCGGCGCGCTCGATGCCGAACGGCGGCCCCTTCGGTTTCGTCGTCACGAAGAAATAGCCGGCCAGCAACGCTCCGGCCGGCAACAATTCGGCCATCCGCGCCGCATAGCCGGCGCGCAGGCTCGGCGGCAGCGCGCACAGGAACGCACGCTCGTACACCCACTGCACGTCGAACGGCGGTCGGTACGCAAAGAAATCGGCCTGCTCGACGACGTCCGCATGCGCGCCGAGCTGCGCCTTCGCGGTCGCCACCGCCTGCGCCGAGAAATCGATCGCGCGCACGGGCCAGCCGGCCTGCGCGAGCCAGCCGGCCTCCTGCGCGCTGCCGCAGCCGGGAATCAGCACCGCGCACGGCTCGAGGCGCTGCGCAAACGCGCGAAACCCGTCGGGCACGCCGCCGAATTCCCACGGCGTCACGCCGCGCGCGAAACGCTCGTCCCAGAACGCGGCGTTGCCGGGGTCGCGCGTCGCGAAATCGGCGGCGCTCGGTGCGGACGGTTGTGTCGGTTCAGGCATCGCGCGGCTCCCTTCGTTCATGCGCCGTACGCGAGCGCGAGCAGCACGCGCGCGACGAGCGCCCCGACGCCGACGGCAAGCCCGAAGATCAGCAATGCCTGCAGCAGCCGGTTGGTACGTTTCTGCTCGACGAGGATCTGACGCATCAGGTCCTCGCTCGCCGCGCGCGGTGCGTCGTGGCGCGCCGCCATCGCATGGTGGATCAGGCGCGGCAGTTGCGGCAGCGTCTTGCTCCACTGCGGCGCCTCGACCTTGAAGCGCTCGTACCAACCGCGCAGGCCGATCTGCTCGGTCATCCAGCGTTCGAGATACGGCTTCGCCGTCTTCCACAGGTCGAGTTCAGGATCGAGCGAACGGCCGAGCCCCTCGACGTTCAGCATCGTCTTCTGCAGCAGCACGAGCTGCGGCTGGATCTCGACGTTGAAGCGACGCGACGTCGAGAACAGGCGCATCAGCACCTGGCCAAGCGAGATGTCCTTCAGCGCGCGGTCGAAATACGGCTCGCACACCGCGCGAATCGCGCTTTCCAGCTCCTCGACACGCGTCTCGGGCGGCACCCAGCCCGATTCGAGGTGCAGCGTCGCGACGCGGTGGTAATCGCGCTTGAAGAACGCGAGGAAGTTCTGCGCGAGGTAGTTCTTGTCGAAATCCGACAACGCGCCGACGATCCCGAAATCGAGCGCGATATAGCGGCCGAACGTGTTCGGATCGAGGCTCACCTGGATGTTGCCCGGGTGCATGTCCGCGTGAAAGAAACCGTCGCGGAACACCTGCGTGAAGAAGATCTCGACGCCTTCGCGCGCGAGCTTCTTGATGTCGACGCCGGCCGAGCGCAGCGTCTCGACTTGGCTGATCGGCACGCCGGTCATGCGCTCCATCACGAGCACCTGCGACGTCGAGAAATCCCAGAACATCTCGGGCACGAGCAGCAGATCGAGGCCCGCGAAGTTGCGGCGCAGCTGGCTGCCGTTCGCGGCCTCGCGCATCAGGTCCAGCTCGTCGTGCAGGTACTTGTCGAATTCGGCGACGACTTCGCGCGGCTTCAGGCGCCGGCCGTCGGCCCACATGCGCTCCGTCCACGTCGCGATGTCGCGCATCAGCGCGAGGTCCGAATCGATCACCGGCAGCATGTTCGGGCGCAGCACCTTGACCGCGACGGCCTTGCCCGCGTGCGGGCCCTGCTTCAGCTTCGCGAAATGCACCTGCGCGATCGACGCGCTCGCGATCGGCTCGCGCTCGAATTCGTCGAACAGCTCGTCGACCGGCGCGCCGAGCGACTTCTCGATGATCGCGATCGCGACCGCCGAATCGAACGGCGGCACCTGGTCCTGCAGCTTCGCGAGTTCGTTCGCGAAGTCGACCGACAGCAGGTCGCGGCGCGTCGACAGCACCTGGCCGAACTTCACGAAGATCGGGCCGAGGCTTTCGAGCGCGTGACGCAGCCGCACGGCGGGCGGATCGGAATAGCGGCGGCCGATCGTCGTGATCCGCAACAGCAGTTTCACGCGCCGGTCGTCGATCCGGGACAGCATCACTTCGTCGAGGCCAAAGCGGATGACGGTGTAGACAATCTTGATGAAACGGAAAATGCGCATGCCCTGCGGCCCTCAGTGCGCGCCGCGCGGGCCGGAGCCCGTGCGCGCGCCGATTTTTTGTTCGAGTCGCTCGACCCGTTTCTCGACCCGCGCGAGCGCATCGCGCGCACGCGCCAGCTCGGCGTCGAAGCCGCCGAGCACCGTGCGCCGGACGACTTGCGGGTTTTCGTCGAGCCAGTATTCGGCGACGGAATCGAGCACGTTGCGGCCGGTGCGGCGCGCGCGCGCGCCGGCGTCGCGCACGACCGTCGCGATCCGGTGCGCCGCCGCGTCGCCGACCAGCTTCGCGAGATCTTCCTCAGGTTCCCAGCGCAGGTGCTCGGCCAGCTTCGCGATCTGCGTCGCGAACTCCGCGTCGCCCTCGATCTTCACGTGCTTCATCACGGCCGCCTGGCCGCCCTGCAGGAATGCGGCGACGGTGTCGCCCGCGAGCGCGATCGACACATCGACGTGTTGCGCATCGTGCGCTTCCACGGCGGACAGATAGCCGTCGGGCTGCACGAGCAGCGTGAGCGTGACGGGCGGCACGTCGAGCCGGGCGGTCTTGCCCGCGTAGGGGATCAGGCGGTCGCGCGCCCACGATTCGCGCGCGAGCAGGTGATTGACAGCAGCAGCAAAAGGCTTGGCGGCAAAGGTCATCGGGCTGGGAAAGAAAAAACCCGCGCGGGCCGGGCGCCCACGCGGGTTTCTATTGTAACGTCGGATCGTCGGCAGACCGCGGCCAACCGCACACCCGGGCGGCAAGCGGTCGCAGTGCGGCGGCCGTCGCCCGGGCAGCCGGCAAGCCGGCCACCGGTCATGCTCAGTGCGTGTTGAGCTGCTGGATACCCGCGAGCAGCCAGCCCTGACTGCCCGACTTCGACAGGTTCCACACCTCGTCGAACGGCGCCGCCGACGCATTCGCCGATTCGCGGATCAGCCCGTGGAAGCGCACGCTCGCCGACTGCTCGATGCCGCGATCCTCGATCGCGACCAGTTCCGCGTCGAGCTGCACGACATCGGTCTGGTTCGCCTCGTTGCCGCGCGAGTCGAGGTCGATCTTGATCTCGGCGAACATTTCCGGCGTCGTGAACTCGCGAATGTCGGCCAGGTTGCCCTGGTCCCAGGCTGCCTGCAGGCGCACGAAGTAGACCTTCGCGCTGCGCAGGAACGCTTCGGTGTCGAAGCCGGCCGGCACCTGTAGCGGCGCGGCCGCCATCGCGCCCGCCGCGCCCGCGGCGGCTGCGCCGCCGCCGAACACGCCTTGCGCTTCGTTCGCATAGCTGCTGCCGCTGCCGGCATAGTTGTTGCCGGTGCTGCCTTGCTGGAACGACGGGCTCTGCGAGTAGCCGCCCGACGACGATGCCGAACCGCCCACCGAGTACGCCGGTTCGTGCGAACGGCGACGGTTCATGAACTTGCGAACCAGCCAGATGCCGACCATCGCGAGCAGGGCGATCACGATGACGTTCGCCATCATGCTCGCGAACGCGCCGCCCAGGCCGAAGTGCGACAGCAACGCCGCGATGCCGAGGCCGGCCGCGAGACCGGCGATCGGCCCGAGCCAGCGCGAGCGGTTCGGCTGCGCGGCCGGAGCCGGTGCGGCCGGGTTCGCGCGCTGCGCCTGCGCCGGCGCCGCCTGCTGCATCGGCTGCTGCGCAGGCGGCGTGGCCTGGCGCTGCGTGACGGTGGAGCTTTGACGGCCGATGCTGCGCCCGCCGCCCATGCGCTTGGCTTCAGCGTCGAGCGATGCGAACGTGCCGGCCGTGAGCAGGCCGACCATCAGCAGCGTGCCGACCCGTCGAGCCCACGGCTTCGACGGCTTGCTACGGTTGAACAACGAACGCGATTCGGACATCAGCTTCTCCAGATGTAAGGCGAATGTATGGAAAGAACCCCTTAGTACTTGGTTCCTAGGTGTAACGCTACCACGCCACCTGACAAATTGTAATATTTGACGGCATCGAGGCCCGCTTGTTCCATCATCGTCTTCAGCGTGTCCTGATCGGGGTGCATCCGGATAGATTCAGCAAGATACTTGTAACTTTCAGCATCTTTCGCGAACTTGTCGCCAAGCCACGGTAATACTTTGAAAGAATACAGATCGTACGCTTTTTTCAGCGGATCCCAGACTTTCGAGAATTCCAGCACCATCACGCGGCCGCCGGGCTTCGCCACGCGGCGCATCTCGGCGAGCGCGGCGTCCTTGTGCGTCATGTTGCGCAGCCCGAATGCGACCGTGACGACATCGAAGTAGTTGTCGGGAAAGGGAATTTTCTCGGCGTCGCACAACAGCGACGGCGTCACGATGCCCTTGTCGAGCAATCGGTCGCGGCCGACGCGCAGCATCGATTCGTTGATGTCGGTATGCCAGACCTCGCCCGTCGGGCCGGCCGCCTTCGCGAACGCCTTGGTCAGGTCGCCGGTGCCGGCCGCGATGTCGAGCACCTTGAAGCCGGGGCGCACGTTCGCCTGCGCGATCGTGAACGCCTTCCACGCGCGGTGCATGCCGGCCGACATCAGGTCGTTCATCAGATCGTAGTTGCTCGCGACCGAATGGAACACGCCCGCCACTTTCTTCGCTTTTTCGGTTTCCTCGACGCTTTCGAAGCCGAAGTGGGTTTTGCTCATCGCGTTGATCCTCAGTAAATGGCAAGACGGCGCCGAGCGGGCGCCGTCGATTTCAGTGGCAGTGGCCGTGCGGCGCGGGAGCCGCCTGCATCGGCGCGTCGCGCTCGACGCCCGCCGCCTTCAGTTTGTCGAAATAGTCGCGCCACAGCGCGTCCTGCTGCGTCGCCAGTTCGTACAGCAGATCCCACGAGTAGATGCCGGTCGAATGGCCGTCCGAGAACGTCGGCTGCAGCGCGTAGTTGCCCACGCCCTCGAGCGCGGTGATCGTCACTTCGCGCTTGCCAGTCTGCAACGTCTCCTGGCCGGGCCCGTGGCCGCGCACCTCGGCCGACGGCGAATAGACGCGCATCAGCTCGAACGGAATCCGGTAGCTCTCGCCGCTCGGGTACTGCAATTCGAGCACGCGCGACACCGCGTGCACGACGACGCCGGACGGAATCGGCGTCGTGGAAGTCAAACCGCTCATGGCTGCCTCGAATCGGTCATGCGTTGAATTTCCTCGCGCACCGCATTGTGCAGCAGCGAGGCCTGCGCCGCGCGCGTGCGCAGCAGTGCCTCGGACACGCTGCGCTGGCGCGGCGCCCAGACGGGCTGCGGGAAATGGGCGTCGTTGGGGAAGCGCGGGATCACGTGCCAGTGCACGTGCGGCACCATGTTGCCGAGGCTCGCGAGATTCACCTTGTTCGGCTGCATCACGCGGCGCACTGCCCGCTCCACCGCGTAGACCACGCGCATCAGATGTGCCCGCTCGGGCTCGCCGAGATCGGAAAACTCGGCCACGTGCGTGCCCCAGATCACCCGGCAGAAGCCCGGGTAGTCGTGCTCGCCCGTCGCAAGCACGACGCGCAGCGCATCGTCCTGCCAGAGCACCTCGCCGCCGTCTTCACGGCAAAACACGCATTCCATCGTCGCTCCCATGTGGACGGGCGCCGGCGCTTCAGCGCAGGCGCCCGCTCTCATCCCTCGCCCGGCCGGGCGGTCGTCATGCCCGCATTAGACCAGCACGCGCTCGATCCCGCCATTGTTCGCGTGTGCGACATAATCGGCCATCCAGTTCTCGCCGAGCACCTGGCGCGCGATCTCGACCACGATGTAGTCGGCCTCGAGGTTCGCGTCCTCGTTGTAGCGCGACAGGCCCTGCAAGCACGACGGGCAGCTCGTCAGGATCTTCACGTCCGGGCCGTTCGCGGCGGGCGCCGGCGTGTCGCCGGCCACGACCGGGATGCTGCGCAGCTTCGCGGCACCCTTGCGGATTTCCTCTTCCTTGCGGAAGCGGACCTGCGTGGACACGTCCGGACGCGTGACCGCGAGCGTGCCCGATTCGCCGCAGCAGCGCTCGTTCTTCTCGATCTTGTAGCCGTCCTTCTCCGTGCCCATCAGCTCGTTGACGAGCTTCACCGGGTCCATCGTCTTGATCGGCGTATGGCACGGGTCGTGATACATGTAGCGGGTGCCCGTCACGCCGTCGAGCTTCATCCCCTTCTCGAGCAGGAACTCGTGGATGTCGATGATCCGGCAGCCCGGGAAGATCTTGTCGAATTCGTAGCCCGCGAGCTGGTCGTAGCAGGTGCCGCACGACACGACCACCGTCTTGATGTCGAGGTAGTTCAGCGTGTTCGCGACCCGGTGAAACAGCACGCGGTTGTCGGTGACGATCTTCTCGGCCTTGTCGTACTGTCCCGAGCCGCGCTGCGGATAGCCGCAGCACAGGTAGCCCGGCGGCAGCACGGTCTGCACGCCCGCCTCCCACAGCATCGCCTGCGTCGCGAGGCCGACCTGCGAGAACAGGCGCTCGGAGCCGCAGCCCGGGAAGTAGAACACCGCTTCCGAATCGACGGTCGTCGACTTCGGGTTGCGGATGATCGGCACGATCTTGTTGTCCTCGATGTCGAGCAGCGCGCGCGCCGTCTTCTTCGGCAGGTTGCCCGGCATCTTCTTGTTGACGAAGTGGATCACCTGCTCGACCACGGGCGGCTTGCCGACCGTCGCCGGCGGATGCTGGGTCTGCTTCGTCACGACCTTCTTCAGCATGTCGTTCGCGAAGCGCTGCACCTTGTAGCCGACGCCCATCATCACGCTGCGCGCGGCGTTGATCGTCTGCGGATTGGTCGCGTTCAGGAAGAACATGCCGGCCGCATTGCCGGCGTTGAATTTCTTCTTGCCCATCTTGCGCAACAGGTTGCGCATGTTCATCGTGACGTCGCCGAAGTCGATCTTCACCGGGCACGGCGTCGCGCACTTGTGGCACACCGTGCAGTGGTCGGCCACGTCGTTGAACTCGTCCCAGTGCTTGATCGACACGCCGCGGCGCGTCTGTTCCTCGTACAGGAATGCCTCGACCAGCAGCGAGGTCGCGAGAATCTTGTTGCGCGGGCTGTACAGGAGGTTCGCGCGCGGCACGTGCGTCGCGCACACCGGCTTGCACTTGCCGCAGCGCAGGCAGTCCTTCACCGAATCGGCGATCGCGCCGATGTCGGACTGCTGCATGATCAGCGACTCGTAGCCCATCAGCCCGAAGCTCGGCGTGTATGCGTTGCGCAGGTCGGCGCCGTCGAGCAGCTTGCCCTTGTTGAAGCGGCCGTTCGGATCGACGCGCTGCTTGTACGCGCGGAATTCTGCGATCTCGTCGTCGGTCAGGAACTCGAGCTTCGTGATGCCGATCCCGTGTTCGCCGGAAATCACGCCGTCGAGCGAGCGTGCGAGCGTCATGATGCGCGCGACCGCCGCGTGCGCATCCTGCAGCATCTCGTAATTGTCGGAGTTGACCGGAATGTTGGTGTGGACGTTGCCGTCGCCCGCGTGCATGTGCAGCGCGACGAATACGCGGCCGCGCAGCACCTGCTTGTGGATCGCCTGCGCCTCGTCGAGGATCTGCTTGAACGCGCCGCCGTTGAAGATCGCGCGCAGCTCCGCGCGGATCTCCTGCTTCCACGAGATGCGGACCGTGCGGTCCTGCGTGACGTGGAACACGGTCGCGCCCGGCTGATCGTCCGCGCGATCGGCGAACTTCTCGGCGAGCGCCTCGTAGCCGAGCTGCACAAGGTAGTGCTGTGCCTCGCGCAGCGGCTGGTCGAGCCGGTCGCGCACGAATTCCCAGCGCGCACGCACGCGCTTGAGCAGCTCCAGCGCCTGCTGCACGCGATCCTCGAGCAGTTCGGCGCTCGGGATTTCGTTCGCGTCGTCGGTCTTGCCGAGCGGCAGGTTGCCGGCGCGGAAGAACGCTTCGAGCGCGTCGACCAGCTGCAGCTTGTTCTTCAGCGACAGCTCGATGTTGATCCGCTCGATGCCGTCGGTGTACTCGCCCATCCGGTTCAGCGGGATGACGACGTCCTCGTTGATCTTGAACGCGTTGGTGTGCTTCGCGATCGCGGCCGTGCGGCTGCGGTCGAGCCAGAAGCGCTTGCGCGCCTCCGCGCTGATCGCGACGAAGCCTTCGCCGCTCTTGCCGTTCGCCATCCGGATCACTTCGGACGTCGCCTGCGCGACCGCATCGGCATCGTCGCCGACGATGTCGCCGATCAGCACCATCTTGGGGAATGCGTTGCGCTTGCTCTTGGTCGCATAGCCGACCGCGCGCAGGTAGCGCTCGTCGAGGTGCTCGAGGCCCGCGAGAATCGCGCCGCCCTGCTTCGACGTCTCGAACAGGTAATCCTTGATCTCGACGATGCTCGGGATCGCCTCGCGCGCCTGGCCGAAGAATTCGAGACAGACGGTGCGCGTATGCGCGGGCATCTTGTGCAGCACCCAGCGCGCGGACGTGATCAGCCCGTCGCAGCCTTCCTTCTGCACGCCCGGCAGCCCGGCGAGGAACTTGTCGGTGACGTCCTTGCCGAGGCCTTCCTTGCGGAACCGGCGGCCTTCGATCTCGAGCATCTCGCTCTTCAGCAGCTTCTCGCCCGGCGCGTACGCGCCGTCGAACCACTTCAGCTCGAAACGCGCGACCGCGATGTCGTGGATCTTGCCCTGGTTGTGCTCATGGCGCGTGACTTCGAGCCAGTTGCCGTCCGGGTCGACCATCCGCCACCAGGCCAGGTTGTCGAGCGCGGTGCCCCACAGCACGGCCTTCTTGCCGCCCGCGTTCATAGCGACGTTGCCGCCGATGCACGATGCGTCCAGCGAGGTCGGATCGACCGCGAACACGTAGCCGGCCGCTTCGGCCGCTTCCGTCACGCGGCGCGTGACGACGCCCGCGCCGGAGAAGATCGTCGGCACCTTGTGCGCGACGCCCGGCAATTCGGTGAGCTCGACCGCGCCGAGCTGTTCGAGCTTCTCGGTGTTGATCACCGCGGAGAACGGCGTGAGCGGCACCGCGCCGCCCGTGTAGCCGGTGCCGCCGCCGCGCGGGATCACGGTCAGGCCGAGCTCGAAGCACGCCTTGATCAGGCCCGCGATCTCGGCTTCGGTATCGGGAGTCAGCACGACGAACGGGTATTCGACGCGCCAGTCGGTCGCGTCGGTCACGTGCGACACGCGCGACAGCCCGTCGAAGCGGATGTTGTCCTTCTGCGTGCAGCGGCCGAGCGCCTTGGTCGCACGGCGGCGCAGGTCGGCCATCTTGTCGAATTCGTCGGCGAACTCGTCGACCGCGCGCTGCGCGGCGGCTTCCAGCATCTCGACGCGTCCGGCGCGTTCGCGGCCCGCGTCGTCGCGGTGCTCGGTCAGGTCGGCGCGGCGGCGCTTGCCGATCTCGGTCAGGCGGTGGTTCAGCGCCTCGATCAGCAGCGCGCGGCGCTTCGGGTTGTCGAGCAGGTCATCCTGCAGGTACGGGTTGCGGCGCACGACCCAGATATCGCCGAGCACTTCGTACAGCATCCGTGCCGAGCGGCCCGTGCGCCGTTCGGCGCGCAGCTCGTCGAGCACCGACCACGCCTCCGCGCCGAGCAGGCGGATCACGATCTCGCGGTCGGAGAAGGACGTGTAGTTGTAGGGAATCTCGCGCAGACGGGGCGCGGGGTCGGCGGCGACGGTGGCGGCCGCGCCATGCGGATCGAAAACTTGTGGTGCGTTCATGTTCGGACGACTCGGAGGGCCGATACACCGTGCACGGGCGTCGGCAAGCGCGTAGGCGCAATCTTGGGGAAATCTGTTCTGGTGCCAGGCGCGCGACTATCTCGCATGGGGCCGGAGCGGGTCTGGACTCACCGTTCCGGGCCGGCGGGGCCTGGCGGCACTCGGAGCCATCAGCACGATCGCGCGCGGCGCGCATGCCGCTCCGCCGCGGGGCTGGCTGCGCGCGGCGTCGGCTTCAACGGGGCGATCCGAGGGTGCCTCTGCATCTTCCGATCCTTGATTCAAAACGGAATTCTAACCCATGATCGGCCCGCCCGTGAGACGCCGGACAGGTCGTGGGGCTTTCGCCGCAACCCGCGCCGGGCCTGCTTCGGCGCGATTTCGCGCCCGCATTCGCCGTCCGTCCGGTCGGTAACCACGCGGTTAACCCGGTAAAAAGGGGACGCTCCGCGCGGCAAACACGCCCGCCGACGCGCTTCCGTGACCGCGCGCCCGGCATGCCGCTTGCGTGCGGACGGACCCTTGGCGCTATCATTGATCCTTTACCGTCTGCTTCCGCACTGCACGCGAGCGCCCATGGCATCCCACGATTACCTGAAGAAAATCCTCACCGCGCGCGTCTACGACGTCGCGCTCGAGACGGAACTCGAACCCGCCCGCAACCTGTCGGCCCGACTGCGCAACCCCGTTTACCTGAAGCGCGAGGACAACCAGCCGGTGTTCTCGTTCAAGCTGCGCGGCGCGTACAACAAGATGGCGCACATTCCGGCCGACGCGCTCGCGCGCGGCGTGATCACGGCATCGGCCGGCAATCATGCGCAGGGCGTCGCGTTCTCGGCGGCACGGATGGGCATCAAGGCCGTGATCGTCGTGCCCGTCACGACGCCGCAGGTGAAGGTCGACGCGGTACGCGCGCACGGCGGCCCGAGCGTCGAGGTGATCCAGGCGGGCGAGTCGTACAGCGATGCGTACGCGCACGCGGTCAAGGTGCAGGCGGAGCGCGACCTCACGTTCGTCCACCCGTTCGACGATCCGTACGTGATCGCCGGCCAGGGCACGATCGCGATGGAAATCCTGCGTCAGCACCAGGGGCCGATTCACGCGATCTTCGTGCCGATCGGCGGCGGCGGGCTCGCGGCCGGCGTGGCGGCCTACGTCAAGGCGGTGCGGCCGGAAATCAAGGTATTCGGCGTGCAGGCCGAGGATTCGTGCGCGATGGCGCAATCGCTGCAGAAGGGCGAGCGCGTCGAGCTGAGCGAGGTCGGCCTGTTCGCGGACGGCACCGCGGTGAAGCTCGTCGGCGAGGAAACCTTCCGGCTCTGCAGCGAATTCCTCGACGGCGTGCTGACGGTCGACACCGACGCGCTGTGCGCGGCGATCAAGGACGTGTTCCAGGATACGCGCAGCGTGCTCGAACCGTCCGGCGCGCTCGCGGTCGCGGGCGCGAAACGCTACGCGGAACGCGAAGGCATCGAGAACCAGACGCTCGTCGCGGTCACGTCCGGCGCGAACATGAACTTCGACCGGATGCGCTTCGTCGCCGAACGCGCGGAAGTCGGCGAGGCGCGCGAAGCCGTGTTCGCCGTCACGATCCCCGAGGAGCGCGGCAGCTTCAAGCGCTTCTGCTCGCTCGTCGGCGATCGCAACGTGACCGAGTTCAACTACCGGATCGCCGATGCGCAATCCGCGCACATCTTCGTCGGCGTGCAGATCAAGCGTCGCGGCGAATCGGCCGAAATCGCCGCGAACTTCGAGTCGCACGGCTTCAAGACCGTCGACCTGACGCACGACGAGTTGTCGAAGGAACACATCCGCTACATGGTGGGCGGCCGCTCGCCGCTCGCGCTCGACGAACGCCTGTTCCGCTTCGAATTCCCGGAGCGGCCGGGCGCGCTGATGAAGTTCCTGTCGTCGATGGCGCCGGACTGGAACATCAGCCTGTTCCACTACCGCAACCAGGGCGCGGACTACAGCTCGATCCTCGTCGGGCTGCAGGTGCCGCAGGCCGATCGCGCCGAATTCGAACGCTTCCTCGCGGCGCTCGGCTATCCGTACGTCGAGGAGAGCGCCAATCCGGCTTACCGCCTCTTCCTGTCGTAAAGGCTTCGTGCAATGAATCCCGAACATTCCCCGCTCGGCAAGGCGACCGTCTACGCAGCGCAGTACGACGCGTCGCTGCTGTTCCCGATCCCGCGCGCCGGCGCGCGCGAGCAGCTCGGCATCACGTCGGCGCCGCCGTTCTTCGGCACCGACATCTGGAACGCGTACGAGCTGTCGTGGCTCAACGCGCGCGGCAAGCCGCAGCTCGCGGTCGCGACGTTCTTCGTGCCGGCCGAATCGCCGAACATCGTCGAATCGAAGTCGTTCAAGCTGTATCTCGGTTCGTTCGCGCAATCGAAGTTCGACTCGGTCGACGCCGTGCGCGACGTGCTGAAACGCGACGTGTCGGCCGCATGCGGTGCGAGCGTGTCGGTGCAGCTCGTGTCGCCGCACGATTTCGGCAAGCTCGAGATGGAGGAGCTCGACGGGCTGTCGCTCGACCGGCTCGACCTCGACACCGACGTGTACGAACCCGATCCGTCGCTGCTGTCGGCCGCCGAGGACGAAGCGCCTGTCGAGGAAACGCTCGTGTCCGACCTGCTGCGCTCGAACTGCCCGGTCACCGGCCAGCCCGACTGGGGCAGCGTGCAGATTCACTACGTCGGGCCGCAGATCGATCACGCGGGGCTGCTGCGCTACATCATCTCGTTCCGCAATCACACGGGCTTTCACGAGCAGTGCGTCGAGCGGATCTTCCTCGACATCCTGCATGCGTGCAAACCGGTGAAGCTCGCGGTGTATGCGCGCTATACGCGCCGCGGCGGGCTCGACATCAATCCGTTCCGCACGAACTACAACCAGCCGATGCCGGACAACGCGCGGACCGCGCGGCAGTGACGGAGGGCGGCGAACGCCGCGGGTAGTCACGGCGAACCTCAAACGAATCAGCCCGTTCGGCACAAGCCGAACGGGCTGTTTTCCTGTGCGCGGGAAGCGCGGTCGCGTTACTTCGCATACGCTTTGTACGCGATGCAGCCTCTCCACCAGACTCGACTGCACACATGCTCAGGATTCCTACCTCGAGCTTTTCACAACCCATTCTGATTATGCTGAACCGCCACACCTTGAAGCCTCTTCATAATATACTCCGACCCCACAACATCCCCAGCCCTTTTTAATTCCTCAGCAATGTTTTTGTACGACTCAACATTACCCGCCCTCGGTAAATCGCATGCCATCAAATTATAAACCCCCAAACCCGAATAAATCTCCTCACGAATTGAAAGATGAAATGGTTTTCCAACAGAATTTACATATCCATTCCATAAAGCGTTTGCATCTTTAAATTGATGACTAAGCATTCCGTTGCTTGCATCATCCATCAACCCCGGAACGATCCAATGATCGCTTTGTCTCTCCCACTGCCCAGCACACAGTTCGCCAGACTGGTTGCTCACAATACAACCAGTCTTTGTTTCCAAGACTGGACAATATTGTCTACTCTGAACCTCTGGCTTCCCGGACATGCCGGGATCTACAAAGCCAGCCCTGATTATGTCTATAACAGCGTATTCCCCAGCAGGAGATACTCTTAGGTTCAGATAATCTCCAAATATTACCCCCCCTTCTCGAGTTAACTTCTCCAGCGGGAAAAGATTGAATTTATCCCCTCCCACGCTTGTATATGTTGCAACCTTCCATCCGGATCCAAAGATTTTTTTCTCATTAGACGTCAACGGCGCCGAGAATACAAGCATGGCACCACCCACAAGAGGTATGCGATCCGCGCTCGCGTGGCATATTTGCGAGTATCCGATCGCAGCCACCGACAAACATTTAACCAAAACAAATCGAATAAAATTCAACGACACCTCCTTTAAGAAAGCCCGCTCTTGAGTGATGAATATCTTGCGGGAGCAACGCTCACGCCACCGACCTTTGCCATCCGCCTATCCGGACCGTATATTTCCAATATTTCATATTCGTAATCCGCACGACTATCTCCCCATTCGTCCGGATTTCTTGGAATAGATGGGTGACGGGAGAAGAATGTATCTAGCGCCTTGCCGATGTCTGGTCCGACGTAAGACGGCCTGTTTACACTTTGATCCAGCGCCGTTGCACGGCCGAGATCCGATGCAAAATATTCGCCAACTGTGCGCGAATAACGCGCCGGAACAGTGGGCAATACTATATTTCTTAGACGGTCAACGAAATCCATCAACTGGCGTTTTTCGTATGATCTGCTAGAAATCGCATGAACAATGGCCGCCAGGGGTTCATTCTTGATCCTAGACTTGAAACTACTCTTCGAACACCCGTTTCTGATAAGCTTTTTCAAGCCGTCTCCAGTAATTTTTTCTCCCCCAGTAAGTATCGGATGAGAATAGTACATGGTAGCCGTCGGTCCAGCCCCATCGACCATCCACCCGCATCGTTCGAATAGATCTCGATAGTCAGCTTCGTTGAATTTTTTGAACTGTGCAACCTGCTCAGGAAATTCTCCATTTCCATATGAATTAATCGTTTTTTGCATTGCCCCTGCAGTTACGACTTCGCTGTCATATGACTGTACGGCATCCAACTTTCCTTCGTTTTCAGACATGGCAACAAGTATCCTCTGTTCACTTGAGGACAACTCCCCGGCACTCACCATATCACCCAGCACCGTCGACTTTGCCATCGGCTTGGAGCCCCAGTAAACTGGGCCATAATTGGATCCCATGCGAGTGATCTGAAATACCTCCTCGTAACAGCAGCCGCACTGGCACGCGTCGGGAGTTGAGGCAAAGTTGGCTCGCAGTGCAATTGGGTGAAGGTGAAAGACATCCGTCGTAGGGAAACCCGGGATACGTGCCTTGACGTCATCCCACCATGCGAGCTTCTTGATCCGCTTCTGCTCTTCCTCATGCTGCGACTTCGGCCCCGTCTGCTTTTCCAACTCGGTGATCAACTGCTTCCATTTCGACGGATTCGCCCACTCGCTCTCATGCTTAACAATCAATCGGGACGCCGCCTGCATCAACCACGGATATCCACCACGCTCGGTCCGTGACAGCGCACATAGCTCGTCAGCCGCATGCTCACCATCGCCTCTGGTAATCAGGGCGTCATACACCTTAAGCATCAACGGACTGAGCTTCGAACGCGAAGCAAGGTCGTCAACATTGGCTCCGCTCGCATAATCAACCCACCCCTGCGTTGTCGCAAAGATCGTATGCGCCGGATCATGGGCATCCGCCAAGCACTCGAAATCAATCCACTTCTGCGCGAATTCCCGCGTCACCCGACCGCCCGCGTGGTTGAAGTCGCACACCCAGCCGTCAATCGGTTGACCTTGTGCATTCACACCGTCAACGTGCCACCAGTTCACCGGATAACCCGGATCGGGATTCGGATGCGGCTCAGCGACTCGTCGATTCGGGTCACGCGCCAGTTCGGCGAGCGAATACACCTGAACGGCGCCCGTTTTTCTCAACTGTGGATCAACACCAGGAACAAATTTTTTCTTGTCTTGAGTACGTTGATACAGCAACGTGCCCGGCGCGATCCGCAGGATCGTCGGCTCGGATGGCAGGCCAAATGCCGTCCAATCCTCCTTGTTCGGGCTGTGTTGATTGACCCATGCACGCCCCTTTTCGAGGAACGGCTGGATGCTGTCATCGCAGAAGACTTCAATGTGTGCCATTCGGGTTCCCGAACTACACTGGTTCAGCGCGTCGTAGCGCCCCAAGTGCCCAATCAGGTCTCCTGCCTTGACTGGAATACCGGGCGTGTTGCCTGCCGCGCCCTGGCCCGTCGTCACGACAACCCGATCAAATACAGCGTCCTCAACCGTCTCTTCAGCGACCGGACCACCGTTTTCCTGGCCGAGAAACACCCACTTACCGATCGCACTCGACGGCTCGACGTATTCACCGGCTTTCTGTGGATACAGTGACGTCCCACGAAGATCCGTCAACTGCCCCCACTGCTTTCCGTTCTTCGTCTCAATCTTTCCGATACCGACGTTGGCTCCTTGCGGCAGAATCGCGATGGGACTCCCTCCCTGGGTCTTGCGAATACGCCGCCCCTGCTGTGCCGGATCGGGAGCCTGCCCGCTTCGGCCTGACGCCTGCTTATCCTGCGCATACTGCGTCACCAGCCATTGCCGCGGCCAATACGACGGCTTTTCCCGCTTCGGGAAGTTTGTGTAGTCTTCCCAGGACATCAGGTGCATGTATAGGCTGTAAAACGTCAGCTTCGTGTCCCGCGGAAACTCCATCGTGTGCCGTACCAGCGCGAAGCCCGTGCTATACGGTGCCTCGTACGGCAATCCGCCATCTGCCGTTGCGATCTCACTGACCGGATAGGTCTTGTCGATGCGAAAGGCGACTAGCTCGCCGTCAGCGATGCAGCGCAATCCCGCATCGAGGTCCAGCGATTGCCCTGCGCCGGCCTCAGTGACGTGGATGCCGCCGTGCCACATCCCTTTCCGACTGACGAGATACGCGCCTGAAGGCTCTCGTTCGGCGAGTAGCCGGTATATCTCGTTCTCGTCGGCAAATCGTGAAGAAGTCGTGGATTTGCCTTGTCCTTTGCGCAGGAAAGGAAATGTAAACGGCAGTAGCTTCAACCGGGCATTGGTGGCCTCTGGAGTTGGTGAGGCTTTCTTCGGTGCGGGTTTGTCGGTCACGATCTGATTTATTCAGGGAATCCTTAGCGTGACCAGACCATACAACGCGTACTCGGATCTGGTTTAACCGAAACTGTCGACGCTATTCTTGAACAACATCCCAACCTCGGCTCTTCCTGCCCAACGAAAGCGTCGCGCCCTCCCCACTGCTCAGAGCGGCTTTGTTACAAACCGCAAAATTCCAGCATCAAACGCAACTGATCAGAAATCCATCGAAAGCGCCTCAACGCAACGAGGCCGGCGCACGTTAATGCGCCGGCCTCGTTGCACAACAATTCGCCCTCGCCGCGTTACTTCGCCGGCGCCTTGTAAGCGATGCAATCGACCTCGACCTTGCAGTCGATGACCATGCTCGACTGCACGCACGCGCGTGCCGGCGGATGCTCGCCGAAGTACGACACGAACACCTTGTTGAACGACGCGAAATCGCGTGCGTCGTCGAGCCACACGCCGCAGCGCACGACGTGTTCGAGGCCGTAGCCGGCTTCCTTCAGGATCGCGATCACGTTCTCGATCGTCTGCTTCGACTGCGTGACGATCCCGCCTTCGACGACCTCGCCGTTCACCATCGGCGTCTGGCCCGACACGTACAGCCAGCCGTCGGCCTCGACCGCGCGTGCAAACGGCATCACCTGGCCGCCGGTACCCTTCGCTTCGCCCACGCCATATCGCTTCATCGTTTCACTCCTTGATTGTCGACCGGCATCGGCGCGCAAGCGCCAGCGCCGGTCCCATGCAACGCACGGTTGCGGATGCGCGCGCCGACATGGCGCACGCGGCAAATCGGATCGGGACCGCGTTCAGAACGCGGCGTCGGCGCTCGCCGGCACGCGCTCGCCGCGCGCGACGAAACCGCCGGCGCGCGCGCCGGTCGGCTGGCCGTTCTCGTAGGTCAGCACGCCGTTCACCCACACCGCGTCGATCCCGTGCGCGGGCTGCTGCGGCTTCTCGAACGTCGCGGCATCGATCACGCGCGCCGGATCGAACAGCACGAGATCCGCGTGGTAGCCGACGTGCACTTCGCCGCGCCGCGCGATCCCGTAGCGGCGCGCGGACAGCGACGTCATCTTGCGGATCGCTTCCTCGAGCGGCAGCAGGTTCGTGTCGCGCACGTAATGGCCGAGCACGCGCGGGAATGCGCCCCACAGTCGCGGGTGTGGCAGCGGATCGTTCGGCAGGCCGTCCGAGCCGACCATCGTCGCCGGATGCGACAGGATCCGCCGCACGTCGTCCTCGGACATGTTGTGGTACACGGCGCCGGCCGGGCGGATCCGCTGCGCGGCCTCCTGCTCGGTCACGCCCCAGTCGGCCGCGATCGCCTTCAGCAGCTTGCCCGCGACTTCCGGATGCGGCTCCGACCACGTGATCGTGATGTCGATGTCGCCCGTCACCTGCTTCAGGTCGAGCGTCGACGAGCTGCGGCTGTACGGATAGCAGTCGCAGCCGACCGGCTGGTAGCGGCGCGCGCCTTCGAGCGACGCGAGCACCTCGGTGCTGCGCCCCCAGTTCGACGGGCCCGCGCATTTCAGGTGCGAGATCACGACCGGCACCTGCGCGTGACGGCCGACGCGATAAGCCTCGTCCATCGCGTCGAGGATCGCGTCGAACTCGGTGCGCATGTGCGTCGTGTACAGCGCGCCCGCATTCGCGAGCGGTTCGGCGAGCGCCATCACCTCCTCGGCCGGCGCCGCGAACGCGGAGCCGTAGGCGAGGCCCGACGACAGCCCGAGTGCGCCGTTCGCGAGCGCCTCCTCGAGCTGCGTGCGCATTCCGGCGATTTCGCCGTCGGTCGCCGCGCGGTCGAGGCGGTCCATCTGGTTGTTGCGCAGCGCGGTGTGCCCGACGAGCGCCGCGACGTTCACGGCCGGACGCGCGTCGTTGACGGCCGCGACATAGGCGGCAAAGGTCGGATAGCGGAATGCGTCGCGATCGCCGAGCAGGTTCATCGGGTCGGGCGGATCGCCCGCGAGCGTCACCGGCGACGCGCTGATCCCGCAATTGCCGACGATCACGGTCGTCACGCCCTGCGAGATCTTCGGCAGCATCTCCGGCGCGCGGATCACGTGCGTGTCGTCGTGCGTGTGCACGTCGACGAAGCCCGGCGCGAGCGCGCGGCCGTTCGCATCGACGACGGTCTCGGCGAGCCAGTTCGACAGATTGCCGATCGCCGCGATCACGCCGTTGCGGATCGCGACGTCGCGCGTGACGGGCGGCGCGCCGGTGCCGTCGTACAGCTGCGCGCCGACGATCAGCGTATCGGCGGCTTCGGGATGCGAATGCATGGTCAGTCTCCTACCGGTTGACGGTCTCCGCCGCCGCGGTGCGCATCGAGCGCATGCTTGATGCGGCGCAGCGATTCTCGGCCCGCATCGCCGAGCCGCAGTGCGACTCCGGTGACGAGCACGTCGATCGCCATCATCATCGCGTAGCGCGACGTCGAAGGCTTGTAAATGAAATCGGTTTCGAACGCGACGACCGGGATCAGATGGTCGGCAAGCTTCGCGAGCGGCGAAGCCGGCGCGGTGATCGCGATCAGCTTCGCGCCGTAGCGCTTCGCGAGACGGCAGCTCTCGAGCAGCTCGGGCACGCGCCCGCTCACCGACAGCGCGACGACCACGGCGTCGCGCGACAGCGTCGCCGCCACCATCCGCTGCAGCAGGCTGTCCTGGTAGCTCGCGACCGGCCGGCCGAAGCGCACGAGCCGGAAGCGCAATTCGTCGGCGAGCGCGGTCGAGCCGCCGCCCTGCCCGTACACGTAGATCATCTTCGCGCCGGCGAGCAGGTCGGCCGCCGCGTCGAACGACGTGTTGCGCAGCAGCTGGTGATTGTGCGCGAGCGCCACGCGGATTTCGTCGTAGACGACCGATGCGGGGCTCGCGTCTTCTTCGGGATGCTCGTCGGCCGGCACGAAAAAGCGCTGGCCGACGGCCGCCGCCTGCGCGACGAGCACCTTCAGTTCGCGCACGTCGCGGCAGCCGACGGCCTTCGCGAAACGCGTGACCGTCGCGACGCTGACCCCCGCGTCGCGCGCGAGCGCCCCGATGCTCGCATGCGCGGCGCGCGCGAGATCGGCGAGGATGAATGCGGCGACCTTGCGTTCGGCCTCGCGCAACTCGGGCGCGCATTCGGCGATCCGCGCGACGATGTCGAGGACCGGCTGGGCGACCGAAGCCGATTCGGCTGCGAACGGAGCGGACGGAGTGGCGGACGAATTCATCTGCTGAAAAGGATCGGGCGCCTCGTGTTACTAAATAACATCACCGCGCCGATGCTACTTTCTGTACCATCTGCATGTCAACTTCAGTGCAATGTATAGTGATGATGGAGCGGGATGACATGAAAGTTACAAACTATCAGGAACCGACAATCAATCCGTTGGGCAAGGGCCTCGGCAACCTGCCGAGCGCGAGCGTGCCGCTCGACGACGCGGGCCGCCTCGAGTGGAACCTGCTCGCGGAAGACGTCAGCCTGCCGGCCGCCGTGCTGTACGCGGATCGCATCGAACACAATCTGAACTGGATGCAGGCATTCGTCCAGCAGTACGGCGTGAAGTTCGCGCCGCACGGCAAGACGACGATGGCGCCGCAACTGTTCCGCCGCCAGCTCGACGCCGGCGCATGGGGCATCACGCTCGCGACCGCGCACCAGACGCAGGCCGCGTATCACGGCGGCGTGCGGCGCGTGCTGCTCGCGAACCAGCTGGTCGGCCGCCAGAACATGGCGATCATCGCGCAGCTGCTGTCCGATCCCGAGTTCGAATTCTTCTGCCTCGTCGATTCCGCCGACGGCGTCGACCAGCTCGGCCGCTTCTTCGGCGACGCGAAGAAAACGCTGAACGTCCTGCTCGAGCTCGGCGTGCCGGGCGGCCGCGCGGGTGCGCGCGACGCCGCGCAACGCCAGGCCGTGCTCGACGCGATCGCACGCTATCCGGACACGCTGAAGCTGGCCGGCATCGAACTCTACGAAGGCGTGCTGAAGGAGGAAGGCGAGATCCGCACGTTCCTGCAGGACGCGGTCGCGCTCACGCGTGAGCTGGCCGAAGCCGGCCGTTTCGCGCGCACGCCGGCGATCCTGTCGGGCGCCGGCTCGGCGTGGTACGACGTGGTCGCGGAGGAATTCGCGAAGGCGTCCGACGCCGGTTTTGCGGAAGTCGTGCTGCGTCCGGGCTGCTACCTGACGCACGACGTCGGCATCTACAAGAAGGCGCAGACCGACGTGTTCGCGCGCAACCCGATCGCCCGCAGGATGGGCGAAGGGCTGCTGCCGGCGCTGCAGCTGTGGGCATACGTGCAGTCGGTGCCGGAGCAGGATCGCGCGATCATCGCGCTCGGCAAGCGCGACGCGGCGTTCGACGCGGGCCTGCCCGAGCCGGCGCGCCACTTCCGCCCGGGCCGCGACAGCGCGCCGCGCGATGTCGCCGCGAGCGAAGGCTGGGCCGTCACCGGGATGATGGACCAGCACGCGTACCTGCAGATCCCGCCGGGCGCGGACGTGAAGGTCGGCGACATGGTCGCGTTCGACATCTCGCACCCGTGCCTGACGTTCGACAAGTGGCGCCAGTTGCTCGTCCTCGATCCGCAGTTCCGCGTGACGGAAGTCGTCGAAACCTTCTTCTGACGCCCCGCGCGCCCCGCCCCGCCGCCGCGCGGGGCGGCCGTCACGCGCGCTTCAAGCGGCCGGAGTACACTGCGCTTTCGTCCTCGGGGCCGCTTCGCCGCCGCAGCGCCGTCTGCCGCATGCGGCGCGAACGGACCCTCAACGCTGTTCAATGGAGAAAGCCATGGCCGCGAAGAAGATCCTGTTCCTGACCGGCGATTTCGCCGAAGACTACGAAACGATGGTGCCGTTCCAGGCGCTGCAGGCCGTCGGCCATCACGTCGATGCAGTCTGCCCGGGCAAGCGCGCGGGCGACAAGGTCAAGACCGCGATCCACGATTTCGAGGGTGACCAGACCTACACCGAGAAGCCCGGCCACAACTTCACGCTGAACGCGACGTTCGACGACGTCGATGCGTCGGCCTACGACGCACTCGCGATCGCAGGCGGCCGCGCGCCCGAATACCTGCGTCTGGATGCGAAGGTGATCGCGCTGGTGCGCGCGTTCGCCGAAGCCGGCAAGCCGATCGCCGCGATCTGCCATGCGGCGCAGCTGCTCGCGGCCGCCGACGTGATCCGCGGCAAGCGCATCTCGGCCTACCCGGCCTGCGCGCCGGAAGTGAAGCTCGCGGGCGGCGAATACGCGGACATCCCGGTCGATGCGGCCGTGACCGACGCGCCGTTCGTCACCGCGCCCGCGTGGCCCGCGCATCCGGCATGGCTCGCGCAGTTCCTCGCGCTGCTGGGCACGCGCATCGAGCTGTGAACGAAGCTGAATGAAATGAAGTGAAACGCCTGCCGGCGGCGGGTTCGCGCGACCCGCATGCCGCGCCGATCAGGACCGGTCGACGGGGCGCGCCCCGTCGTGCCGCTTCCGCCCTGCCCTTCAGTGCTGCGCCGGCGTCGAGCCGACTTCCGCGATCCGCGACTCCAGCATCGCCAGCGCACCCGACAGCGCAGTCAGCACGTCGTCCGGCAGTTGCGCCATCGTCTGGTCGAGAAACGCCTTGCGGCGCGGCAGGCACGCGTCGAACGCGGCGCGGCCGTCTTCGGTCAGCGTGACGTTGGTCACGCGGTTGTCGCGGGCATCGGACGCGCGCTCGATCCAGCCGAGCGCGTCGAGCGATTTCAGCTGGCGCGTGAGCGCGCCCGGATCGATGCGCAGCACCTCGACGAGCTTCTTCTGCGACGAATGCCCGCCCATCGTGTGCAGCGCGACCATGATGCGCCAGCGCGGCATCGGCTGCCCGACGTGCGTTTCGAACGCGCTCATGAACGCGCGATACGTGCGTCCGAATTGCTGCAAGATCGCGACGCGGTCCTGTTCTTCCATGCGCTGATGCCTACTCGTTCAATCGGTGAATCGTTCAATCGGCCGCGACATGCGGTTCGATCTTGTGCCGCAGTGCGATCGGCGGCACGCGGCGACACTGCCACACCGACACCACGGCGACGACGGCCGCCATCGCGACCCCCAGGTGAATCGCCCCGACCAGCGATTCGCGGGCCGCTTCCAGCAGCAGCGCGCCATTATGCCCGGCGCGGGTCAGCTCCGCGACGAGACCGCCCTGCGCGGCGCGGTCGATCAGGATCTGCGGATCGGCGAGTTGCGCGTGCCACTGCAGCGCGTGGTCGCCCGACAACGCATCGCGCACGCCGCTCGAATACATCTGGTTGACCAGCGTGCCCGTCAGCGCGGTGCCGATCATCCCGCCGACCATGCGCAGCGACTGCAGCAGCGCCGTCGCGATGCCGAGGTGCTCGCGGCCGGCCGTCTGCTGCGCGAACACGGTGAGGTTCGGCAGCACGAAGCCGAGGCCGATGCCGCCGGCGACCATCAGCGCCATCAGCACCCAGGTCGGCGTCGTGTGCGTCGACACGACGATGCCCGCGCATGTGATCGCGAACAGCACGAAACCGACGTGCAGCATCGTATTCGGATTGCGGATGCGCGTGACGACGCGGCCGTTCATGATGCTGCCGATCGTGATGAACACGACGAGCGGCGTGATCACGAGCCCCGCCTCCTTCGGCGACATGCCGAAGCCGCCCTGGAACAGCAGCGGCGCGTAGAACAGCAGCGAGAACATCGAGAAGCCGGCGAGGATCGCGAGCACGAACAGCGCCGACAGCGCGCGGTTGCCGAACATGTCGAACGGCAGAATCGGCTGCGCGCAGCGCTTTTCCCAATGCCACAAGCCGACGCCGGCGCCGACCGCGACGATCAGCAGCAGCGACGCCCAGCTCAAGACGCCGTACTTCGGCAGCCATTCGACGAACAGCTGCAGCGCGCCGAGCGACAGCGCGATCAGCAGCGCGCCGGGCCAGTCGAGCCGCATCTTGCGGTCGTGCTCGACATGGCGCAGATGCGGCAGGTAGCGCCACACGAAGAACAGCGACAGCAGGCCGACCGGCAGATTCACGTAGAACACCGAGCGCCAGCCGAACGACTGGGTCAGGATCCCGCCGAGCGACGGCCCGACCGCGTTCGCGATGCCGAACGCGGAGCTCATCAATACCTGCCAGCGCAGCCGCACGACGGAATCGGGGAACAAATCGGGAATGCACGCGAACGCGGTGCCGACCAGCATCCCGCCGCCGATCCCCTGCAGGCCGCGCGCGAGCACCAGGAACAGCATGTCGTTGGCCATCCCGCACAGCACCGACGCGCCGGTAAACACGACGATGGACACGATCACGAACGGCTTGCGTCCGTAATAATCGCCGAGCCGGCCGAAGATCGGCACGGTGATCACGGAACTGAGCAGGTACGAGGTCGCGACCCACGCATACAGGTCGAACCCCTTGAGTTCGGCGACGATGGTCGGCAACGCGGTGCCGACGACCGTCTGGTCGAGCGCGACGAGCATGGTGACGAACGAGATCCCGATCATCGCCAGCAGCGATTCGCGGAACGGCAGGACTTGCCCGCTCGAATGGTGGGCGGCAGTATGGACGGCCATTTTTTGTTGATGCAACTTTTGACGAGTCAAACAATCTCAAAATTCTAGCACGCCGGAGTAATCTAGGCTGGCGACGGATTTGGGGCCGATGGCCGCCAGGGAGAAAGATGGAACCGATTTCAATCACGCCTGCCGCGACGCTGTCGCCGGAAGACCAGGACGCATTGCGACGCGCGAAGCAGGTGCTGGAAAGCCCGTCGCTGACGATGAAGCTGACGGGCGTGCTGGGCGCGCCGGTCGAGAAGATGATCGCGCGGCTGCCCGACTTCGCGACCGGCAAGATCAACGACGCGACGCAGCTGGCGCTGCGCAAGTGCCTGAACATCGCGCTGCGCACGCTCGGCAAGCCGCAGACGCCCGATGCCGAGCCGGACAAGCCGAGCAACCTGCTGCACAAGCTCGCGGTCGCGACGACCGGCGCGGCGGGCGGCGCGTTCGGCTTCCTCGCGCTGCCGGTCGAGCTGCCGGTGACGACCACGCTGATCTTCCGCTCGGTGTGCGACATCGCGCGCAGCGAGGGCGAGGACCTGGGCTCGGTGGATACGCAGTTGCAGTGCCTGGCCGTGCTCGGCATGGGCGGCAACGCGGACAAGCGGGAAGAGGACGCCGATCTCGGCTATTTCGTGCTGCGCGGCGCGCTCGCGCAGGCGATTTCGAAAGCGTCGTCGGACATCACGACGAAAGGAATCACCGCGCACAGCTCGGCGGCGGTGTTCAAGCTGGTGCAGACGGTGGCATCACGTTTCTCGGTGCAGGTCACCGAGCAGATGGCCGCGAAGTCGATCCCGGCGATTGGCGCGGTGCTGGGGGCGACCGTCAACACGCTGTTCATCGACCACTTCCAGCAGATGGCGCACGGCCACTTCACCGTGCGCCGGCTCGAGCGCAAGTACGGCCCGATCGCCGTCAAGGCCGCGTATCAGGCGATCGACGGCTCGCCCACGCGCTGAACCGCCCGCTCGACCGCGACGCGGCGCAGGAATGCGGCCGCACGGTCGAGCGCGTCGCGGGACTCCGGCACCATCGGCGTGTAGAGCTGCCACACGTGCGGCATGTCGGGCCACACCTCGATCTCCACCGGCACGCCGGCCGCCTTCGCGTTGTCGGCGACGCGGCGCGAATCGTCGAGGAGCACCTCGGTGCTGCCGGCCTGGATGAAGAGCGGCGGCAGCCCGGTGAAGTCCGCATAGAGCGGCGACGCGTACGGATGCGTCGCCGATTCGTCTCCCAGATACAGCTTCGCCGCCTTCGGCAGCGCCGCGGCCGCGAACATCGGGTCGCGGCCGTCGTTGCTGCGCATCGTGTCGCCGGTGCCGGCCAGGTCGGTCCACGGCGAGAACAGGATCGCGCCGGCCGGCAACGGTTCGCCGCGATCGCGCAGCGCGACGAGCGTCGCGAGCGCGAGGCCGCCGCCCGCCGAATCGCCGCCGAACACGATTGACTCCGGCGGCGTGCCGAGCGCGAGCAATTGCCGGTACGCGGCCAGCGCGTCGTCGAGCGCGGCCGGGAAGCGGTTCTCGGGCGCGAGCCGGTAGTCGAGCGAGAACGAGCGCACGCCCGCGCGCTTCGTGAGGCCGAACACGAGCGGTCGATGGGTTTTCGTCGAACAGAAGTAGTAGCCGCCGCCGTGGAAGTACAGCAGCGTGCGGCCGGGCCCGCGAGCGGCGGCCGCATCGGTGCGTTCGAGCCATTCGCCGCGCAGCGGCGCGTCGCCGGGACCGTAGCATTCGCGCAGCCGGTAGCCCGACGGTGCGCGACGCGGCACGATCATCCTCAGATCGGTAAAGCGCCGCGCGCGGGCAGGGTCGAGCACCGGGCGCGTGGTCTCGGGACGAAACTGCCGGCGCAGCAGCCAGCACGCGAACTTGCTTTGCCAACTCATCCAACACACTCCATCGTCGCAGTGTGACGATGGTACGTGCGATCGTCACCGCGCCGCTCGACGGGAGCCTCTATATCAAACGCCGGCGCGCGGTTCGCCGGCCTCAGCTCGCCGGCATCATCTGGCCGCGGATCTCGCCGGACGGATGCTCCTTCGTGTGCACGTTGAAATACCACTTGCCGGCCATCAGGTCGGTCACCTGCGAGTCGGTCAGCTCCTTCGAACCCTTGATCGGGCTCGCGAGCGCGTCCTTCGGGATCGGCACCTGCACGCCGGCGTTCTGGCCGACCGGCGCGGGCCCGTGGAAATGCGCGGCGGTGGCCGGCCCCGTGAGATGTTCGTACGTCGCCGTCCACTGCAGCATGTGGGTGGCCGTGTCGTAGGTCGCAGCGACGGCGCCGGCGCCCTTGGTCGCGGTGGGCGGCACTTCGCTCGACGGCTGCAGATTGGCGGACAGGCGCACCGTTTCGGCGGCGGCGCTGCCGGCGGCCAGGACGCCCGCGAGCAACGCCACCTGGAGCAAACGCAGCTTCGGCATGAATCCTCCTTGTACGACGGGGTACGCCACCCGGACGGGGGACGTTCCATGATGGTAGTCGATCGCCGCCGATCCGGCACCGCTGCGTCGCCCGCCAGCCTGACGGAACCTGGAAGAGACCTTTGCAGCGCGAGCCCTGAATCCATGCGCGGCCTTTCGCTACACTTCGTCTCACAGTTGCTTGTTTCCTTCGTCCGAAGGAGTCTGCGAGTATTCACGCGGCCATCCGGCCGCGTTTTTTTTGCCCGTGCCCGGGCGGCATGCACGCATGCGTCGGGCAAACTCCGCTTCGCGGGCCGTCAAGCATCACGAATCGATTGTCGCCACGGCGATCGGGTCGGACGTCGCGCCGACCCCGCGCCCTCACGCGCGATAGCCCGGATCGATCCGATCGACGATGCGCTGCAACGCGTCGAATGCGTCCTGCCCCGCGCCGTGCTTCGGATCGAAGTTCAGCGAGTCGCGCACGCAGCCCTCGAGCACCGGCGGCGCAATCGGCAGCGCGTCGCCGATCGCGTGAGTCGCGACCTGCACCTCGCACGCGCGATTGAGCAGCCACATCAACGAGAAGGTCTGCGCGAGCGTCGCGCCGATCGTCACGGGCCCGTGGTTGCGCAGCAGCAGCACCGGCCGGCCGCCGGCGCTCTCGACGATGCGCCGCCCTTCCTCGAGGTGCACCGTGATGCCCTCGAAATCGTGATACGCGATCTTCCCGTACAACTGCGCCGAATAGAAGTTCGAGAACGACAGGCCGTCGCGCGAGCAGCACACGGCCATCGTCGGCGTCGTGTGCACGTGCATCACGCAGTGCGCGTCGGGCAGCGCCGCATGGATCGCGCTGTGGAACGTGAAGCCGGCCGGATTGATCGGCCAGTCGGAATGGCCGATCACATTGCCGTCGATGTCGATCTTCACGAGGTTCGACGCGCATACCTCGCGGTAATGGAGCCCGAACGGATTGATCAGGAAATGGCCGTCCTCGCCCGGCACGCGCAGCGAGATGTGGTTGTAGATCAGCTCGGTCCAGCCGAGATGGTCGAAGATCCGGTAGGCGGCCGCGAGCTGCACGCGCGCCTGCCATTCGGCTTCGGAGAAGCGGGCGGGACGCGTGAACGGCTGGTTCGGTACACGTTGCATGGGGCACTCCGGTTGCGGGCGGGGCGGCCGCGCGGGCGGCTCGCGCATCGTTCGGCACCGCTGCGGCCCGCGTTGCGCGAGCCGTCCGGCGGCACCCGTCACGATACGCATATCGTTGCGCGCACAACCATATCACCTTTCCCCGCACACCGGTATCGCGGGTTTGGCCCGAGCCGTTCCGGCCCTTACAACTGGTCTTCGACCGGCAGCAGCATGAAGAGGCCGGTCATCAGGTTGCGCATCAGCCCCGCATGCGGATCGACGTGATAGGTGGCCGGCTCGCCGTTGTCGGTGCCGGTCCACTCGAGTTCGGGCGTGCCGCCGCCCGCCGGCGTCGCGAGGCTCACGCGATAGCTTTCGTCGGGCTGCGTCACGCGCGCGAAGATCGCCGCGGCCTGCTGCGCGATCTTCGGGCTGTGGATCACGAGCGCGAGTTCCGTATTCAGGTACGCCGAACGCGGATCGAGGTTCAGCGACCCGATCACGAGGACCTTGCGGTCGATCACGTACGCCTTCGCATGCAGGCTCGCACGCGAGCGCGAGCCGAACAGGCCCGCGCGCGGCGGGTTCGGCCGCGCCTTGAATTCGTACAGTTCGACGCCGTGCTGCAGCAACGGCACGCGGTACGGCGCGTAGCCGGCCTGCACGGCGACCGCGTCGGTCGCGGCGAGCGAATTGGTCAGGATCGCGACGCGCACGCCGCGCGCGGCCGTGTCGCCGAGGATCTTCACGCCTGCGTCGTGCGGCACGAAGTATGGCGAAAACGCGAGGAATTCCTGCTGCGCGTCGCGCGTCAGTTCGACGAGGCGCTGCATCGGCGGGCTCACGTACGCGCCGCTCGGCCGCATGACCTTGTCCGGTGTGTCGACCTTGAACTCGGCCGGCGCCCACACCAGCTCGAGCTCGTCGCGCGCGATCTGCTGCGCGAGCGGCGTCGCGTTCAGCGGCTTCGCGTTGTACGGGTCGGCGTTCTTGCGCCAGTGGTCGCGCAGCTCGTCGCGCATCGCGTCGAGATCCTTCGGATCAAACTTCTGATGATTCAGCACCCGCAGCGGATAGCTGCTCGCGCTTGCCCAGTAGTCGTCGAAGCTCGTCGAGATGTCGTTCGTCACAGGGCCGGCCGCGAGCACGTCGAGGTCGCGGAACTGCAGCGTCGGGCTCGCGCTGAAGTATTCGTCGCCGAGGTTGCGGCCGCCGACGATCGCGATCTGGTTGTCCGCGATCATCGCCTTGTTGTGCATACGCCGCGTAAAGCTGTCGAGCCGCGTCAGCGAATTGGCCGTGCGCTCGACCATCCCGTACCGCGACGCACCGAACGGGTTGAACACGCGAATCTCGACCTTCGGATGCGTATTCAGCCCGGCCATGACGCGGTCGATGTCGCGGAAATTCAGGTCGTCGACCAGCATCCGCACACGCACGCCGCGATCGGCCGCATACAGCGCCGCGCCGAGCAGCAGCTTGCCGGTCGTGTCCTCGGTCGCGATGTAGTACTGCATGTCGAGCGTCTTCGTCGCCGCGCGCGCGAGCGCGATGCGCATCTGCAGCGCGGTCGCGCCGTCGGGCAGCAGCCGGAAGCCCGACTGCCCCGGATGCGCGGCTTCCGGCGCGGCCAGCGCGGTGCGCAGCGGCGTCGCGGTATCGGTCGGCAACGCGTGCGAGACGGGGCGATCGAGCGTGGTGGCGGGCGGATGCGTCGCGCAGGCGGCGACCAGCGACAGCAGCGCGCAGACGGCAAGCGCGCGGGCCGGGCGGCAGGCGGCGCGCCATGAGAGCGCGGCCGGCGCGCGCCGGATCAGAGACGTAAGCACGGAAACTTCCTCGACAGGCGGATCAACAGGTCCGCAATCGCCGCGGTGTGCGGCTGACGGGTGGTTCCAATCGATTCTAGTGGGCGCCCGATGAACCGGTCAATCGCGCGGCTCGCGCATGCGGCGCCGTGAACCGCTCGCGCGCGGCCGGCGCGGGCATCCGGGAACGGCAGCCCGCGGCCTGCCCGCCAGACGGGCACGCGGCATCCATGGTCCAACCAATCTCACGGCGTGTGGCCGCTTCGCTCGAAGTGGCTGCGCACGTAGTCGATATGGGTCTGCATCGCGGTGCGCGCCTCCTCGGGCCGGTGCGCGCAGATCGCGTCGCAGACCACCCGGTGCTGCCGCAACAGCAGCTCGGACGCCTGCTCGTCGTGCGTCGTCATCCCCGCGACGTTGATCGAGATGTGCTCGCGCAGCATCCCGATCACACTCGTGTGCAGGTGCAGGAACATCGTGTTGTGGGACGCCAGCGCGATCGCCTCGTGCAGCTTCGCGTCGGTCGACGCCTCGAGGGCCGCGTCGTCGTTCGCGTACGCGGTCTCGAGCTCGCGCAGCAGCGTCCGGATCCGGCGCCGGTCGTTCGCATCCGCGCGCAGCGCGGCGAAATACGCGGTCGCGCCTTCGAGCACGCGACGGAATTCGAGTATGTCGTCGCGCAGCGCCGGGTGATCGGCGACCAGTTGGCCCCACGGCGACGCGATGCCCGCGCGCAACTGGTCCGTCACGTACACGCCCGCGCCGCGCCGGCTCTGCAGCAGCCCGCGCGCGACGAGCCGCTGCGTCGCCTCGCGCACCGTATTGCGCGCCACGCCGTATTGTTGCGCGAGCAAGCGCTCGGCCGGCAGCCGCGCCCCGGCCGGCCAGGTGCCGTCGAGCAGCGCCGTCTCGATCTTGCGCATCACCACTTCGGTCCGGCCCCGTGCCGTCATCGCCGCCATCGCCGTCTCCCCCATCGGAATACCCGCCGCGCCGATTGGCCCAACCAATTTGAGCTGCGGCGCCGTCGCGGGAATTATGCAGCGAAATCGTCGTCCCGCATTCGCTTGCCGGGCCGGCACCCTGGAGCGAGACATGAACGAAAGGCACTACCCCGCCGCCGCCCCCGCGCACGTCTATCTGTTCGCGACCTGCCTGGTCGACCTGTTCGTCCCCGAAGCCGGGCTCGACGCGGTCCGCCTGCTGGAACGCGAAGGCCTGACCGTCCACTATCCGCGCGGCCAGAGCTGCTGCGGGCAGCCGGCCTACAGCAGCGGCAATCCCGACGAGGCTCGCCGCGTCGCGGCCGCGCAGCTCGATCTGTTCGCCGAGCCGTGGCCCGTGATCGTGCCGTCCGGCTCGTGCGCGGGCATGATCCGGCACCATTGGCCGGCCCTGTTCGCCGACGACCCCATGCACGGCCCGAAGGCGCGCGCGATCGCGGATCGCACCTACGAACTCGCCGAATTCCTCGTCCATGTGCTCGACGTGCGGCTCGACCGCATCGACACGAACGCCGGCCCGGACGAGCGCGTGGTGCTGCACACGTCGTGCGCGGCCCGCCGCGAGATGGGCACGCGCGTGCACGGCGTCGCGCTCGTCGACGCGCTGCCGGGCGTCACGCGCATCGAACACGAACGCGAATCGGAATGCTGCGGCTTTGGCGGCACGTTCTCGCTGAAACACCCCGACATCTCCGGCGCGATGGTGCACGACAAGGTCGCATCGGCCTGCGCGACGGGCTGCGACCGGCTCGTGTCGGCGGACTGCGGCTGCCTGCTGAACATCGGCCACGCCGCGACCAAGGCCGGCGCGACGCTGCCCGTCGAGCATCTCGCAAGCTTCCTGTGGCGCCGCACGGCAGGCGCCGGCTCGCTGCGCGGAGACGCGCAATGAGCGCGCGCGACGCCATCCTCGCGCGCCTGCGCGCCGCCGCGCCCGGCGTCGCCGCGAACGCCGCGCCCGCCCTCGATGCGCGCATCGACACGCATTACGCGGCGCGCCGCGCACCGGTCACCCCCGATTCCCATGCGCTCGTGCAGACGATGCAGGCCGCGCTCGCCGCGTCGCACGCCGACGTCTGGTGCGCCACCGCCGATGCATGGCCCGCGCAGCTTGCCGCACGGCTCGCCGACGCCGGCGTGCGCCGCCTGCTGCTCGACCCGGCCCGCGCCGAATCCGCGGCCCTCGCGCGTGCGCTGCCCGACGCGGTCGCGCCGGTGCCGTTCGACCGGCCGATCGACGCGTGGAAAGCCGAGCTGTTCGACACGATCGACGCGGGCTTCACCGTCGCGCGCTCGGGCATCGCGGCGACCGGCACCGTCGTGCTCGCGCCCGATGCCGGCACGCCGCGCACGGTATCGCTGGTGCCGCCGCTGCACGTCGCGCTCGTCCATGCGAACACGCTGCACGCGGACCTCCACGCGGCCGTGCACGCGGAGCGCTGGCACGCCGGCATGCCGACCAACGTCGTGCTGGTGTCGGGCCCGTCGAAGACCTCCGACATCCAGCAGACCCTCGCGTATGGCGCACACGGGCCGCGCAACCTCTGGGTCGTGATCGTCACCGAACCGACCGCAACCGCCTGCCAGGACCTGCCGCGATGAGCGACCAACCGCTGCAATTCGTCGCCCCCGGCGACTTCAAGGCCCGCGCGCGCGCCGCGCTCGACGATCCCGCGCTGCGCCGGAGCTTTCGCGGCGCGATGGACTTCCTGCAGGGCAAGCGCGCGACCCAGTTCCCCGACGACACCGAGCTGGAGCAACTGCGCGATCTCGGCGAAGCCGTGCGGCAGCACGCGCTCGCGCAACTGCCCGCGCTGCTCGAGCGGCTGGAGGCGAAGCTCACGGCGGCCGGCGTGCACGTGCACTGGGCCGAGACGGCCGCCGACGCGAACGCGATCGTGCTCGGCATCGCACAGGCGAAGAAGGCGCGCCGCGTGATCAAGGGCAAGTCGATGGCAAGCGAGGAAATCGAGCTGAACCATTACCTCGCGGATCACGGCGTCGACTGCATCGAGTCCGACATGGGCGAGTTCATCGTGCAGCTCGCGGGCGAGAAGCCGTCGCACATCGTGATGCCGGCGATCCACAAGACGCGCGGCGACATCGCCGAGCTGTTCGAGGAGCACATCCCCGGCACGCGCTACACGGAGGACGTCGACGAGCTGATCCAGACCGGCCGGCGCGCGCTGCGCCGCGCATTCGCGGAAGCCGACATCGGCCTGTCCGGCGTGAACTTCGCGGCGGCCGACACGGGCACGCTGTGGCTCGTCGAGAACGAGGGCAACGGCCGGCTGTCGACCACCGTGCCCGACACGCACGTCGCGATCATGGGCATCGAGAAGGTCGTCGAGAAACTCGAGCACATCGTGCCGCTGTCGAGCCTCCTGACGCGCTCGGCCACCGGCCAGGCGATCACGACCTACTTCAACCTGATCTCGGGCCCGCGCCGCGACGGCGAACGCGACGGCCCGCGCGAGCTGCATCTCGTGCTGCTCGACAACGGCCGGACGCAGGCCTACGCCGACGAACAGCTGCGCGCGACGCTGCAATGCATCCGCTGCGGCGCGTGCATGAATCACTGCCCCGTCTATACGCGCATCGGCGGCCACGCATACGGGACGACCTACCCGGGCCCGATCGGCAAGATCATCTCGCCGCACCTGCTCGGCCTCGACGCGACGGCCGACCTGCCGACCGCGTCGACGCTGTGCGGCGCGTGCGGCGAGGTGTGCCCGGTCCGGATTCCGATCCCGGAGCTGCTCGTGCGGCTGCGCACCGAGGCGAATCGCAAGCCCGACGAACCCGTCGCACATCCGCTGCGCGGCCAGGGCGCGAACTACAACCGCGCGGAAGACCTCGTGTGGCGCTTCTGGTCCGGCGCGTTCGCGCATCCGCGCGCGTATCGCGCATTCCGCTGGACCGCGACGCGGCTGCGCGCGCTGACACCGGCCAGGCAAATGGGCTGGACGCAGCACCGCACACCGCTCGAGCCGGCGCCGCGCAGCCTGTCCGACCTGCTGCGCGCACGCGGCCAGCCCGAATAGCCCCCCCTCGCTTTCAAACCCGTACCGATAGCAATCCATGGAGGAGACACCCATGCAGGTTTGGCATCAGATCTACACCCCGCTCGGCAGCCTCGGGCTGTCGGCGCTCGTCGCCGCGATCCCGATCATCTTCTTTTTCGTCGCGCTCGCCGCGTTGCGGATGAAGGGGCACGTCGCCGCCGCGATCACGCTGCTGCTGGCGCTCGGCGTCGCGATCCTCGCTTACGGCATGCCCGTGCCGCAGGCGCTCGCGGCGGCCGGCTTCGGCTTCGCGTATGGCTTGTGGCCGATCGCGTGGATCATCGTCGCGGCCGTGTTCCTGTACAAGATCGTCGTGAAGACGGGACAGTTCGACATCATCCGTGCGTCGGTGCTGGCGATCACCGACGACCAGCGGCTGCAGATGCTGCTGATCGGCTTTTCGTTCGGCGCGTTCCTCGAAGGCGCGGCCGGCTTCGGCGCGCCCGTCGCGATCACGGCCGCGCTGCTCGTCGGCCTCGGCTTCAAGCCGCTGCACGCGGCCGGACTGTGTCTGATTGCAAACACCGCGCCGGTCGCATTCGGCGCGATGGGCATTCCGATCATCGTCGCCGGACAGGTGACCGGCATCGACGCGTTCCACATCGGCGCGATGGCCGGCCGCCAGTTGCCGCTGCTGTCGCTCGCGGTGCCGTTCTGGCTCGTGTTCATGATGGACGGGCTGCGCGGCGTGCGGCAGACCTGGCCGGCCGCGCTCGTCGCCGGCGGCAGCTTCGCGATCACGCAGTACTTCACGTCGAACCACATCGGGCCCGAGCTGCCGGACATCACGTCGTCGCTCGTCAGCCTCGTGTCGCTTGCCGCGTTCCTGAAGGTCTGGCAGCCGAGCAGCGCGAAGCAGACGGCCGGCGGCCTCGTCGCGTCCGGCGGCGGCGCGGCGCTCGCGGGATTCGGCGCGGGCGGCGTCGGTTCGGGCGCAAGCCGACAGGCGTCGCCGTACACGCTCGCGCAGACCGTGCGCGCGTGGTCGCCGTTCCTGATCCTGACGGCCGTCGTCACCGTGTGGAGCATCGCGCCGTTCAAGGCGCTGTTCGCCGCGCACGGCGCGCTCGCGTCGACCGTCCTGAAGTTCCATGTGGCCGGGCTCGACCAGCTCGTCGTGAAGACCGCGCCGATCGCCGCGACGCCGAAGGCGCTCGACGCCGTGCTGAAGATCGATCTCGTGTCGGCGGTGGGCAGCGCGATCCTCGTGACCGCGCTGATCTCGATGGCGCTGTTGCGGATGAAGCCGCGCGACGGGCTCGTCACGTTCGGCGAGACGCTGAAGGAACTCACGCGCCCGATCCTGTCGATCGGCCTCGTGCTCGCGTTCGCGTTCGTCGCGAACTACTCGGGGATGTCGTCGACGCTCGCGCTGATGCTCGCCGCGACCGGCGCCGCGTTCCCGTTCTTCTCGCCGTTCCTCGGCTGGCTCGGCGTATTCCTGACCGGCTCGGATACGTCGTCGAACGCGCTGTTCTGCTCGCTGCAGCAAGCGACCGCGCACCAGCTCGGCGTGCCCGAGACGCTTGCCGTCGCCGCGAACACCACGGGCGGCGTGACCGCGAAGATGATCTCGCCGCAGTCGATCGCGGTCGCATGCGCGGCGACCGGCCTCGTCGGCAAGGAATCGGAGCTGTTTCGCTTCACGGTGCGCCACAGCCTGCTGTTCGCGGTGATCGTCGGCCTGATCACGCTCGTGCAGGCCTACGTGCTGCCGGGGATGGTGCCGTAAGCAAGCGGCGCGGCCGCTTTCCGGTTCGCCGAAAAACAAAAACCCCACGCCCGCAGGAGCGTGGGGTTTCGTTCATCCCGGGCGCCGGACGCGGCCGGCGCACCAGACGGCGATCAGCTGCCCTTCGCGATGCGATCCTGGATGTGCTGGGCACGGCTCGCCGACGACGGGTGCGAGCTCATCATCGAGCTCTTGCCGCCATCGAGCTGCGCGAGCTTCTGGAACGCGGTGACGAGGCCCTTCTGGTTCATGTTCTTCTGCTTCATCAGGTCGAACGAGTAGTCGTCGGCCGCGCTTTCCTGCGTCTGCGAGAACTGCGCGTTGATGAACTTCTCGGTGATGTCGCCGAGCTGCGAGCTCGTCAGGGCCGCGACGCCCGGCGATGCCGCGCCGGCCGCGGTGCGCGCCGCGCTGACCGCGTAGGCGGTCTGCATCGCCTTCTTCGAGTGACCCAGCGCGACGTGGCCCATTTCATGACCGATCACGCCGCGCAGTTCGTCGTCGTTCATCATGTCCATCAGGCCGCTGTACACGCGCACGCAGCCGTTGCCCATCGCCCACGCGTTGACGTCCTTGGTCACGTAGACCTTGTAGTTGATCTTCTGGCCGTTCAGCGTCATGTCGCCGAAGCCCTTCATCACCTTCGTCAGGCGCTTCGAATACGCGCTGTTCGGCGCGGCGATCTTCGATTCGGCGTCGCTCGCCTTGCACGAGTCGTTCGACAGCGCCGCGATGTCGCTGTCCGACAGCGTCGCCGCCTTGAACAGGCTGGTCCCCGCCGACGTCAGGCTGTTCGCGTCGAGATTCTGCACGCCGCCGCATGCGCTCAACAGGAACGCCATGCCACACGCTGCCGCCGCTTTCTTGATATGCATCCCGGATCCCTCGGTAGTTGTATTTAGGAGCGGCGATTTTGCATAATCCGGCAGAAAATTACCAGACGTTTACATCAAATGACAACTTGATTGCGCAGCGATTCGAAACTAACGACGCGATTGCTCAGCGAAATGACGGCAATCAGCTCATCAATCGCCGCGGCCGGATGACCGGCTGAACGTCGAACGCGACCGGCGCGTGAGCCGCCGCGCGACCAGCATCGGCAGCCGCACCACGAAACCGGCGAAGAGCCGCAGGTGCATCCACGCGAGCAGCACGTTGTCGCGGCCATAGTGGAAATGCGACACGCCGCCCTCGTGCGCGCCGAAGTAGCGCACCGGCGCTTCGATGCGAATCGGCCGCACCCCGGCCCAGCACAGCCGCACGGCCGCTTCCGGATCGAAGTCGAAGCCGCGCATCCACGGCTGGCGATGCATGATCGCGGCGAGCGGCGCGACCGGGTACACGCGAAAGCCGTACAGCGAATCGCCGATTCCAGCCCATAGCGTCTCGAGGTCGGCCCATCCGTTCGACAGCCGTCGGCCCTGCACGCGCAGTTGCGGCGCGCTCGCGTCGAACTTCGGCAGGCCCAGCACCATCGCGTCCGGCGCCGCCTGCGACGCGGCCATGAATTCGGGAATCAGGTCGGCCGGATGCTGGCCGTCGGAGTCCATCGTCAGCACGTGCGTGAAGCCGCTTGCGGCCGCCGCGTCGAGCCCGGCCAGCACCGCGGCGCCCTTGCCGCGGTTCTCCGGCAGCACGATCACGCGCAGCCCGGGGTCGCGCGCGGCCATCGCCTGCAGCCGCTCGGCGCTGCCGTCGGTGCTGCCATCGACGACGACCCACACCGGGTTCCACTGCGCGCGGGCGTTGCGCACGGTCGTGTCGACCTTGACGCCCGGGTTGTAGCTCGGAATCAGTACGAGATGAGTGGACGAGGCGTGCAGCTTGGACATGGGAACGGCCGATTGCGAAGACGGGGATCCTGACAAAAGTTTATGACCTGCAGGCGACTGCCGACGGGCTTCGTCGACGTCGCGTTCGCGCAGTGACAGGGCCGCGCGCTTCACGACAGGTGCTCCAGCGGATGGCCGGCGCTCGCTTCGATCTCGACCAGCAGATCGTCGCGGCACACGTCCGCGTGGACGAACAACGGCCGCACGCCGGGGCCCGCTGCATCGCGCAGCGCGCGTTCGATCGCGGCGAGCGCCGCGGCATCGCCGGCGTCGCGCACGTAGACGCGGTAGTTCAGGTCGGCGAGCGCGAACGGGCCGTGCCCTTGCCGCGCGGCCTGCTCGAGCACGGCGGCCAGGTTCGCGATGGTCTCGCGC
The DNA here is from genome assembly GCF_001521985.1 of Burkholderia sp. RF4-BP95. Lineage (NCBI taxonomy): Bacteria > Pseudomonadati > Pseudomonadota > Betaproteobacteria > Burkholderiales > Burkholderiaceae > Burkholderia > Burkholderia sp. RF4-BP95. The sequence goes on from NZ_LOSX01000027.1 coordinate 245,413, forward strand.
GTTTGCGCGACGACGTCGCCGCGATGCACGGTGCGATGCCCGACGATGCTGGCGGTGCCCGACACGAACAGCAACGGCGCGGCATCGTCGCCGGGCCACGCGGCCGCGCGCGCGAACGTCGGCGCGCGCGGGCCGTACTCCGCCGGGTAGTGATACGCGCTGACCTGGCGCGGATTCTCGACCGGATCGGCCGGCGTGCGCGTCGCGATGAAATGGATCGCGAGCGGCGCGGCGGGCGGCGTGTCGCCCGCGACGGGCACGACCGAGCCGAGCGCGCAGGCCGCCGGCACGCTGCCCGTCAGCGCGCGACGGCACGCGTCGAATGCGCGCTGCCTGCCGATATTGAACTGACGATAGCGCTCGATCCCGAACTGCAGCGCGTTGATCGCGGGCACGGTATTCCAGATTCGCAGCGGATGCGCGATGCCGAGTGCATCGAGCGCGTCGAACAGCGCGCGGTATGCATCGTGTGTCGCGCGCTCGAGCGGCGTGCCGCCGTCGCGATCGGCATCGGCCGCTTCCTGCTCTTCCTGCACGACGATGCTGCCGAATACGAGCCCCGCCGTTTCGCTGAAGCGATACTGCAGCGCGCCGTGCCGCTCGCTGCGCAGGTCGGGCGCGTCGCACTGCCAGATTTCGCAGACCGCGCCGGCGCGTGCGTGGCCGCCGGCGTCGAGCAGCGCCATCTGCACCGGTGCGAGCGGCAGGTCGGGCGCGGCGGCGGCGAGCATGCGGGCCATCGCATCGGTCGGCGCTCCGGCCGCGCCGATGCAGACCGCACCCAGCGCACCGGGAAACACGCGGTCGAATGCGTCGCCGCGCTGCCGCGCATCGTGCAGCAGCGCAGCCAGCCGCGCATGATCGATCCGGACGAGCCGCAGCGCACGGTTGCCGCCGTTCGCCGCGGGCGAGATGCCCGCGCGCGATGCGGCGGCTCCGCCCGTCATGTGTTCGCGCGCGACCGCGGTCGTGGCGGACGACAGGGAACACGCTCGCCGTTCGGCGTCGACTGGATGCACTGACACTTCGATTTCCTCACTATGCGGTGCGGGCTCGCGGCATCGTGGCCACGCGCCGCGTTGCGCGCCGTTGCTTCGCGTCAAGCCGACGCCGCGCGCGTCGTCATGCAAGCCCGCCGTTGACGGACAGCACCTGTCCCGTCACATAAGCGGCCGCATCGGATACCAGATACGCGACCATCGCCGCGACTTCGTCGGGCCGGCCCGCGCGTTGCGCCGGCACGAGCTGCTTGATCCGTTCGGCGGGAAACGCAGGGGCGGCCATCGGCGATTCGATGATGCCGGGCGCGACCGCATTCACCGTGATGCCGCGCGACGCGAGCTCCAGCGACAGCGACTTCGTCGCGCCGATCAGCCCCGCCTTCGCGGCCGCGTAGTTGACCTGCCCGCGGTTGCCGGTCACGCCGGCGACCGACGCGATGTTGACGATCCGGCCGCGCCGCGTGCGGATCATCGGCAGCAGCAACGGCTGCGTCACGTTGAAAAAACCGTTGAGCGTCACGTCGATCACGCTGTGCCACTGCCGGCGCGACATGCCGGCCATCGGTGCGTCGTCGTGAATGCCCGCGTTGTTGACGAGGATCTGCACCGGTGCGTCGTCGATGAACGGCGCGAGCGCGGCGAGCGTCGCATCGGCGTCGGTCACGTCGAATGCAAGCGCGTGCGCGGTGCCGCCGGCCTCGACGATCTGCTGCGCGACCGCCTCCGCCTGCGCGAGATTCCGGTTCGCGTGCACCCAGACTTCGTGGCCGGCCTGCGCGAGCGCCGTGCAGATCGCCTGCCCGAGTGCGCCGCTGCCGCCCGTTACGAGCGCCCGCATCGCCTTGCTCCGTTCATCGCGTTTCCTCTCGATCGACGCGGCCGCGGTTCGCCAGCGGCCGCCGCCGCGTGCCGTCATCGTCTGCGTGCCGCGTCGCGTTCGCGCGCGCCGCCGTCACTTGGTGCGATGCGCGGCGACGTACTCGGCAAGCGCGCCGAGCGTCGCGAAGATCTTCTGGTTGTCCGGATTGTCCGAGCGCAGCTCGAAGCCGTATTTCTTCGAGATCAGCAGCGCGATTTCCAGGATGTCGATGGAGTCGAGCCCGAAGCCCTCGCCATACAGCGGGGTCCCGGCCGTCACCGTTTCGAGCGGGACGTCTTCGAGATTCAGTTCGCCGATGATCAGCGTGGCGAGCTCTTGTTCCAGTGCGTTCATCATGCTTGCGGGCAGGCGGCCCATGGCGGCGGGAGGCGCCCGGAAACGGCAATCGTCGTGCACGCCCGGCGCGTGCGAAGCGCGCGCCAATCTCCGTCCCTCCGGCGTCTGCCGGCTTCCCCGCCTGCGTTATTGGGGGTCGTTTGTAAAAGTTACGCGGATTCTAGACGATGGGTATCGGCACGTATACGGGGAATGGTTACAGACTGAAGGCCCCCGCCGCGGCCGGTTTCGGGACCCGATCGCAGCAGACGCTTGAGCCGCTTCGGGCGGAAATGAATCGCCGCCGCGAAAGGTTCAGTTCGCTGCCATACATTCGGTTACAAAACCCGGCTGCGCCGACCTCGAACCGCCGCGCCGCGGCCCTAAAATGTGCGTGCATGACAGCCGGCCCGGACACGCGTCCCGGCCACCATTCATATGATGTTTGACGGCCCGACGAACGCGTCCGGCCCCCCCGATCCGCCCGATGTTTCCAGCAGCCATGCCGCGCCCGTCCATTCGCCTCGCCCCGGTTTGCCCGCCCGTCCGCCGCCGTGCCGCCACGGACGACGGCAATGCACGCACGCGCCGCGCGCCCGGAGCGCCGCGATGAGCTCGCCGCTCGGCATCGCACGCGGCGTCGGCGCGGTCGCTGCGGTGGCGGCGTACCAGATCGGCGCGCACTATGCGGCCGCGACACCCGGCGCACACGGCTTCGGCCTCGCGATGGCGCTCGTGCCGCCGCTGCTGCTCGCGCTCGGCGCAGCGCTGCGCTCACCGAAGCGGGCATGGCTCGTGCCGGCGTGGCTGCTCGCCGCCGCCGCGCTGTGGGCCGCGCGCGCCCCGCTCGCGCGCCATTTCGAATGGGGCCTGTATCTGGAGCACGCGAGCTTCAACCTCGCGATGGCGCTGCTGTTCGGCCGCACGCTCGCGGCCGGCCAGGTGCCGCTGTGCACGCGCTTCGCGACGATGATCCACGGCACGATCACGCCGGCCGTCGCGCGCTACACGCGGCGCATCACGCTCGCATGGACGCTGTTCTTCGTCGCGATCGCCACCGTGTCCACGCTGCTGTTCGCGACCGCGCCGATCGTCGCGTGGTCGACGTTCGCGAACTACCTGTCGCTGCCGCTCGTCGCCGTGATGTTCGCGGCCGAGCATGCGTGCCGGCGCTTCGCATTGCCGCACGACGCGCGGCCGCGGATGGTCGACGCGGTGCGCGCATACCGCGCGTCGACGCAGCCGTCACGATGAATTCATGGCCGGCGCGGCGCTGCATCGCGGCCGCGCCGGCCACCGTCTCCCGCTTCAGCCGATTTATGCCGACTTACCCGCTGGTGTTCCATTCCTCGCCGGACCAGACGATCGCCTGGCGCGACGGCACGCCCGTCAGCGTGCGCGCGTTCGTCGCCGACGTCGCGCGCGTGGCCGCCGCACTGCCCGCCGGCGGTCACGTGTTCAACGTGTGCCGCGATCGCTACCGCTTCGCGGTCAGCCTGTGCGCGGCGCTCGTCGCCGGCAGGATCAGCCTGCTGCCGTCGACGCACACGCCGGAGATGGTGCGCCAGCTCGCGACGTTCGCACCGGACGCGTTCTGTCTGCACGACGCGCCGGACTGCACGATCGACCTGCCGCGCTTCGCCTATCCGGACGCCGCACCCGGCGACCGCCTCGACGACGCGCCGTTCGCGGTGCAGCAGATCGACGCGTCGCGCATCATGGCGTACGTGTTCACGTCCGGCTCGACCGGCGCGCCGGTGCCGCACCGCAAGACCTGGGGCTTCCTGGTCGGCTGCGTGCGCGCGGCGGCCGACCGCCTCGGCCTGCTCGACGGCCGCGCGGCCACGCTGATCGGCACCGTGCCCGCGCAACACATGTACGGCTTCGAGTCGACGGTGCTGCTCGCGCTGATCGGCGGCCTCGCATTCAGCAACCGCCAGCCGTTCTACCCCGTCGACATTCGCGACGAACTCGCCGCGATCCCGCAGCCGCGCGTGCTCGTCACGTCGCCGATTCACCTGCGCGCGCTGCTGTCGGCCGGCCATGCGCTGCCGCCGGCCGCGCTCGTGCTGTCGGCCACCGCACCGCTGTCGGAAAAGCTCGCGTGCGAAGCCGAGGCCGCGCTCGATGCGCCGCTCGTCGAGATCTACGGCAGCACCGAGACCGGCCAGATCGCGACGCGCCGCACGTCGCAAGGCGCGACGTGGCAGTTGTTCCCCGGCATCCGCCTCGACGCGCGCGCGGCACAGGACGGGCCGGGCCGCGACGCCGCGGGCGACGACAGCGGCCCGACCGTGTGGGCGTCGGGCGGACACGTCGAAACCCCCGTGCCGATGGGCGACGCGCTCGAACTGCTCGGCGACGGCCGGTTCCTGCTGCACGGCCGCAAGGCGGACCTCGTCAACATCGCGGGCAAGCGCACGTCGCTCGCCTATCTGAATCACCAACTGAACGCGATCGCCGACGTCGTCGACGGCGTGTTCTTCATGCCGGACGATGCCGCACCAGCCGACGCCGATGCACCCCGCGAACCGGTCACGCGGCTCGTCGCGCTCGTGGTCGCGCCGACGCTCGCCGCGGCCGACCTGCAGCGCGCGCTGCGCGAACGGATCGATCCCGCCTTCATGCCGCGTCCGCTCGTATTCGTCGACGCCTTGCCGCGCAACGAAACGGGCAAGCTGCCGCGCGACGTGCTCGCCGCGCTCGTCGCACGGCACACGCGCGCCGCCGCGGCCGACGCGAGCGCGCGCGCCGAGACGGATACGCCGCTCGCATTCACGATTCCCGCCGATCACCCGGCGCTGCCCGGTCATTTCCCCGGTCATCCGATCGTGCCGGGCGTCGTGCTGCTCGATCACGCGATCGCCGCGCTCGGCGCGTCGCTGAACCGCCCGCTGCACACGTGGCGGCTGGCTTCCGCGAAATTCCTCAGCCCGGTCGCGCCCGGCGAGCCGCTCGATCTCGCGTTCGATGCGGCGGCCGGCGGCGCGATCCGCTTCACGCTGCGCGCCGGCGCGCGCGACGTCGCCACCGGCGTGCTGTCCGCGCCGGCCGCCGCGCAGGACGGTGCACGGCCATGAAGCGCACCGCGTGGGCCGAGCGCCAGGAACGCAGCAACGCGGCGTTGCTGCGCGCGATGACCTGGATCTCGCTGCGGTTCGGCCGGCAGCCGTCGCGTGTCGTGCTGCATGCCATCGCGACCTATTTCGTGCTGTTCTCGCCGGCGGCCTGCTCGGCGTCGCGCGACTATCTGCGCCGCGCGCTCGGCCGTCCCGCGCGCTGGCGCGACGTGTATCGGCACGTGTTCACGTTCGCCGCGACGATCCACGACCGCATCTACCTGATGAACGGCCGCTTCGACCTGTTCGACATCCGGCTGCATGGCGAAACGCAGGTTGACGACGCGCTCGCGGGCGGGCGCGGCGCATTCCTGATGGGCGCGCACCTCGGCAGCTTCGAAGTCGTTCGCGCGATCGGCCGCACGCGTCCGGACCTGCGCGTCGTCGTCACGATGTTCGAAGAGAACGCGCGCAAGATCAACGCGACGCTCGCCGCCGTGAACCCGGCCGCGAAACCGGAAGTGATTCCGCTCGGGCAGGTCGACTCGATGCTGAAGGTGCGCGAGCGTCTCGACGCGAACTGCATGGTCGGCATGCTCGCCGACCGCACGCTGCTCGACGATGCGGCAACCTCGCTGCGGCGGCTGCCGCTGCTCGGCGCACCTGCCGCGTTTCCGCTCGGGCCGCTGTACATGGCCGCGATGCTGCGGCGCCCGGTGCTGTTCATGACGGGCCTCTATCGCGACGGCAACCGCTACGACGTGCACTTCGAGACACTCGCCGATTTCTCCGACGTGCGCCGCGACGCGCGCGCGGCGGCCGTCGACGCGGCGCTCGCGCGCTACGTCGCGCTGCTCGACAAGTATTGCCGCGCGGCCCCGTACAACTGGTTCAACTATTTCGATTTCTGGCAGACCGGCACGGCCGCCGCGCGCCGCGACGATGCGCGCGCGTGCGCCGGCCTGTCCGCCACGAGGGATTCCGACGCATGACCGCCGTTCTCCGCTTCCTGTCGCTGCTCCCGCTGCCGTCCGCGCCCGCGCTGCGACGCTCGGCGCGCACGTTCGCCATCGCGGCCGCCGTCGCGCTCGCGCTGCCCGCGCACGCGGCCGACACCGGTTCGGCGTGGACCCTCGACCGGCTGATGTCGACGCTCGCGCAGCACAAGTCCGGACGCGCGACGTTCACCGAGACGAAGTCGCTGTCGATCGCCGCGCAACCGCTCGAATCGTCGGGCGAACTCGTGTTCGTCGCGCCCGACCACCTCGAGAAGCACACGCTCAGTCCGAAGCCCGAACATCTCGTCGTCGACGGCGACATGCTCACCGTCGAGCGCAACAACCGCAAATACACGCTCGCGCTCGCGCGCTATCCGGAGCTCGGCGCGTTCATCGACAGCATCCGCGCGACGCTCGCCGGCAATCGCTACGCGCTCGAGCAGGTCTACAAGGTCGCGCTCGCCGGTCGCGGCGACGACTGGACGCTGATGCTCACGCCGCTCGATTCGCGGATGCTGAAGGTCGTCAGCACGATCACGCTCGAAGGCTCGCGCGACGTGTTGCGCAGCGTCGCGATCCAGCAGGCCGACGGCGATCATTCGACGATGCGCCTGCAACCCGTCCCGGCGAAGTGATGGACGAGCGCACCCGGCCGACCGCCCCCGTCGCGCACCGCCCGTCCGCGTGGCGGCAGCGGGCCGTGCTCGTGTGGCTGCTCGCGCTCGTCGCGTGCGGGATCGCGATCGCCCGCGCGAATTTCACGGCCGACCTGTCCGCGTTCCTGCCGCGCGCGCCGAGCGCCGGGCAGCGCGTGCTCGTCGATCAACTGCGTGACGGCATCGTGTCGCGGCTGATCCTCGTCGCGATCGACGGCGGCGATGCGGCCACGCGCGCCGCGCTGTCGCGGCGCGTCGCCGGCACGCTGCGCGCCGACCGGCAATTCTCGGCGATCAACAACGGCGAAGCCGTCAACGACGCGCGCGACCGGCAATTCGTGTTCGACCATCGTTACCTGTTGAGCCCGGCCGTCTCGCCGCAACGCTTCAGCGCGGACGGCCTGCACCAGGCGCTCGGCGACAGCCTCGACCTGCTGAGCTCGTCGGCGGGTCTCGTCGCGAAGGCGATGTTGCCGCGCGACCCGACCGGCGAAGTGACCGCGCTCGTCGACCAGCTCGACAGCGGCGCGCAGCCCGCGATGCGCGACGGCGTGTGGGTGTCGCGCGACGGCACGCGCGCGGTGCTGGTCGTGCAGACGGCCGCCGCCGGTTCCGACACCGACGCGCAGGCGCGCGCGATCGACGCGGTGCGCCGCGCGTTCTCCGCCGCGACGCAGGCGCTGCCGAACCGCGCCGCGTACACGCTCGCGATGACCGGCCCCGGCGTGTTCTCGGTCGACACGCGCGACACGATCCGGCGCGACGTCGAGCGGCTGTCGACGGCGAGCGTCGTGCTGATCGTCGCGCTGCTGCTGACGCTGTACCGCTCGCCGCGCACGCTCGCGCTGGGGCTGCTGCCGGTGCTGACGGGCATCGCGGCCGGCATCGCGGCGGTCAGCGTCGCGTTCGGCACGGTCCACGGGCTGACGCTCGGCTTCGGCACGACGCTGATCGGCGAAGCCGTCGACTATTCGATCTACCTGTTCGTGCAATCGGCGCAAGTCGGCGCGCGCGGCACCGCGCGGCCCGCCGACGCGACGCGCGCATGGGTCGCCGCGTACTGGCCGACGATCCGGCTCGGCGTGCTGACGTCCGTGTGCGGCTTCGCGTCGATGCTGTTCTCCGGTTTTCCCGGCCTTGTGCAGCTCGGGCTGTACTCGATCGCCGGGCTGACGGCCGCCGCGCTCGTCACGCGCTTCGTGCTGCCTCACCTGCGCGGCGAGCACGTCGCGATTCGCGACGTGTCGCGCGTCGGCGCGGTGCTCGCGCGTGCGGCCGCTGCGGCGCCGCGGCTGCGCTGGCCGCTCGCCGTGCTCGTGCTCGCCGCGTGCGCGACACTCGTGCTGCATCGCGACGGCCTGTGGAGCCGCGAGCTTGCGGCGCTGAGCCCCGTTCCCGCCCGCGCGCAGGCCCTCGACGCACGCCTGCGCGCCGATGTCGGCGCGCCGGACGTGCGCTACCTCGTCGTGATTTCCGCGCCGACCGAACAGGCCGCGCTCGAACGCGCGGAACAGGTCGCCGCGCAATTGCAGCCGCTCGTCGATCGCGGCACGCTCGCGGGCTTCGAAAGTCCCGCGCGCTACCTGCCGAGCGACGCCGCGCAGCGCGCGCGCCAGGCGAGCCTGCCGGACGCGGACGTGCTCGCCGCGCGCATGCGTGCGGCCGTCGCGAACCAGCCGATCTCGGTGCGGCCCGAGCTGTTCGCACCGTTCATCGCCGATGTCGAAGCCGCACGCCACGCGCCGCCGATCACGCGCGCGGACCTGCGCGGCACGTCGATGGCGCTCGCCGTCGACGCGCTGCTGACCGAGCGCGCGGGCCGCTGGAGCGCGATGTTGCCGCTGCGCGCGCCGGATGCCGCACGCTCAGCTTCGACGGCGTCGGCGTCGGCGCTCGACGCCGCGCCGATCCGCGCGGCCGTCGCGCGCGCCGGCGTGCCCGATGCGCTGTTCGTCGACATGAAGGCCGAGGCCGACCGCCTGTACGTGAACTATGTGCACGAGGACATCCGGCTGTCGCTCGCGGGTTTCGCGGCGATCGCCGTGCTGCTGCTGATCGCGCTGCGCTCGCCGCGCCGCGTCGTGCGCGCGCTCGCGCCGCTGGTCGCGGCCGTGCTGGTGGTGACGGCCGGCTTCGCGCTCGCCGGCGTGCCGCTGACCATCCTGCATCTCGTCGGGATGCTGCTGATCGTCGCGGTCGGCTCGAACTATGCGCTGTTCTTCTGCAAGCGCGACGACGTGCAACCGGTCACGCCGTACACGCTCGTGTCGCTGCTGATCGCGAACCTCGCGACGGTCGCCGGCTTCGGCCTGCTCGCGCTGTCGCGCGTGCCGCTGCTCGAAACCTTCGGGCTGACCGTCGGCCCCGGCGCGATGCTCGCGCTCGCATTCGCCGCGATTCTCGCGCCGCGCGCCGCGGCGACGAGCAGCGCTCGTCCCGACCTGACAGGAGCCCGCGCATGAACGCGCCGTCGTCCATTCCACCTGGGCTGCCCGGCGATGCGCGCCGCTGGAAACCGACGCCGCTGATCGCGGGCGCCGCGGCGTTGCACGCGGGTGCGCTCGCGGCGGTCGTCGCGCAACCGGCTGCGTGGCCGTGGGCCGCCGGCGGCGTGGTCGCGTCGCATCTCGCGCTGACCGCCGCCGGCCTGTGGCCGCGCAGCGCGCTGCTCGGACCGAACTGGACGCGCCTGCCGGCCGGCGCCGGCCGCCGGATCGCGCTGACGATCGACGACGGCCCGGACCCCGACGTCACGCCGCGCGTGCTCGACCTGCTCGATCGTCACGATGCGCGCGCGACGTTCTTCTGCATCGGCGATCTCGCGCGCCGCCATCCGAAGTGGATCGAAGCGATCGTCGCGCGCGGCCATGCGGTCGAGAATCACAGCCAGCGGCACCGGCATACGTTCTCGCTGTCGGGGCCCGCCGCGCTGCGGCGCGAAATCGCGGCCGCGCAGCAGACGCTGACCGAGATCGCCGGCACGCGCCCGCGCTTCTTCCGCGCGCCGGCCGGCCTGCGCAATCCGTTTCTCGAGCCGGTGCTGTGCGAGCTCGGCCTGCAGCTCGCCAGCTGGACGCGCCGCGGCTTCGACACGCGCGCGCGCGACGCGGACCTCGTCACGCGCCGCCTGCTCGACGGACTGGCGCCGCGCGACATCCTGCTCGTGCACGACGGCCACGCGGCACGCGACGCGCGCGGCGAACCGGTCGTGCTCGACGTGCTGCCGGCGCTGCTGCGCGCGGCCGCCGATGCGCAGCTGCACTGGACCACGCTGCGCGCCGCGCTCGCGCCCGAACCGCCCGGCCAGCCGGGCATGCCGGCACCCCCGTTTGATAAAATCTGACCATGCCCGGCGCGCCCGCCAGCCCCGCTGCGGCGCCCGTTCCGGCCACCGGATACGACCCTCGTGAAACCTCTCCTGCTCTCGCACTTCACCGCCACCAGTTGCATCGGCAGCGGCCTCGATGCGACCCTCGACGCGCTGCGCAACGCACGCGGCGGGCTCACGCCGTGCGACTTCGAACGCGCCGATCTCGACACCTGGATCGGCGCCGTGGACGGTGTCGATACGCATCCCGTGCGCACGGATCTCGCCGACTTCGACTGCCGCAACAATCGCCTCGCACAACTCGGCCTCGTCCAGGACGGCTTCGACGCGCGCGTCGCGGCGGCCGTGGCGCGCCATGGCGCCGCGCGCGTCGGCGTGTTCATCGGCACGAGCACGTCCGGCATCCTCGAAACCGAGCGCGCATACGCGCAACGCGATCCGGCGAGCGGCGCGCTGCCCGCCGGCTTCCGCTATGCGCACACGCACAACCCGTATTCGCCGGCCGCGTTCGTGCGCGCGTATTTCGCGCTGCGCGGGCCGGCGATGGCGATCTCGTCCGCGTGTTCGTCCGGCGCGAAGGTGTTCGGCTCCGCGCGACGGATGATCGAAGCGGGGCTGATCGACGCGGCCGTCGTCGGCGGCGTCGATTCGCTGTGCCTGACGACGCTGTACGGCTTCAATTCGCTCGAACTGCTGTCGCGCCGGCCGTGCCGGCCGTTCGACGTCGCGCGCGACGGCATCTCGATCGGCGAAGCGGCTGCGTTCGCGCTGCTCGAACGCGCGCCGGATACACGCGCCGCGCTCGACGACGACGCGATCCTGCTGCTCGGCGTCGGCGAATCGAGCGATGCGCATCACATGTCGTCGCCGCATCCGGAAGGGCTCGGTGCCCAGCTCGCGATCGAACAGGCGCTCGCCTCCGCCGGCCTCGCTGCAGGCGACATCGACTACGTGAACCTGCACGGCACCGCGACGCCCAGCAACGATGCCGCCGAAAGCCGCGCCGTGGGCGCGCTGCTCACGCGCACGCCGTGCAGCTCGACGAAGGGGGCGACCGGTCATACGCTCGGTGCGGCCGGCGCGCTCGAAGCGGTCGTCGCCGCGCTCGCGCTGCGCGAGCAGTTCGTGCCGGCCGGCGTCAACACGACGCAACCCGACCCGGCGCTGGCCGCCGACTACGTGCTCGCGAGCCGCGACGCCCGCGTGCGTGCGGTCCTGTCGAATTCGTTCGGATTCGGCGGCACGAACTGCAGCCTGATCCTCGGCCGCGCCGAGCATGCCCGCCGCGGGGAGCCGACATGACCCTCACCGCCTTCATCGAAAGCGTCGGCCTCGTCGGGCCGGGACTGAACGACTGGCCGCACGCGGCCGACGTGCTCGCGGGCCGCGCGGCCTATGCGAGCACGCGCACCGTGCTGCCGCCGCCCGCCAGCCTGCCGCCGGCGGAACGCCGCCGCACCGGCCCCGTCGTGCGCGTCGCGCTGGCGGTCGGCCTCGAGGCGGCGGCCGCGAGCGGGCGCGATGCCGCCACGCTCGCGACCGTGTTCAGCGCGTCCGGCGGCGACGGCCAGAACTGCCACGCGATCTGCGAGACCCTCGCCGGCGACGATCGTCACCTGTCGCCCACGCGCTTTCACAACTCCGTGCACAACGCGCCGGCCGGCTACTGGAGCATCGCGACCCGCGCGATGGCGACGTCGAACGTGCTGTGCGCGCACGACGGCAGCTTTGCCGCGGGCCTGCTCGAGAGCCTGTGCCAGGTCGCGGTCGATCGCGTGCCGAGCCTGCTGATCGCCTACGACACCGACTATCCGGAGCCGCTGCGCGCGGTACGGCCGATCGTCGACGCATTCGGCGTCGCGCTCGTGCTCGCGCCCGACGCGAGCGAACGCACGCTCGCGCGCATCGACGTGCAGCTCACCGACGCGCCGGCGACGACGCTCGCGAACCCCGAACTCGACGCGCTGCGCACCGGCAATCCGGCCGCGCGCGCACTGCCGCTGCTCGACGCGCTCGCCGCGCGGCGCACGGCAAGTGTCGTGCTCGATTATCTGGAAGATGCACGCGTGCAGGTCGATATCGCGCCGGCGAATCCCACGGCGGAGCACGCGCCATGACGACGCCCGTCTCGATGCCGATGCCTGCGCTGACGACGGCCACGCTCGATCGCGCATGGATCGCCGCGCACATTCCGCACGACGGCGCGATGTGCTTGCTCGATCGCGTCGAAGCATGGGATGCCGAGCGGATCCGCTGCAGCGCGACGAGCCATCGCGATCCGCACAACCCGCTGCGCTCGCGCGGCCGGCTCGCATCGGTCTGCGGAATCGAATACGCGGCACAGGCGATGGCCGTGCATGGCGCGCTGGTCGGTATGCAACACGCGCAGACGGAACCCGCGCGGCCGCGCGCCGGCTATTTGGCGAGCGTGCGCAACGTCGACGCGTTCGTCGATCGGCTCGACACGTTCGAGCTGCCGCTGACCGTCGACGCCGAGCGCATCGGCGGCGACGACCGCTCCGTGCTGTACGGCTTCACGCTGCACTGCGGCGAGCGCGTGCTGCTCGGCGGCCGCGCCGTGGTGATGCTCGATGCATCGGCGGCCGGCGTACTCGTTCCGCCGCCTGCCGGCCGCGCGGACCCTCGATGACTAGCCCCAAGGAAACCAGGTCGTGAAAGCACGTCAGTTCATTTGCACCGCGTTCGTTCTCGCGCTGATCAGCCCGATCGCGCACGCGGACATGTCGGAAGTGAAGCAGGACATCAAGCGCGATTCGAAGGAAGCCGCGCACAAGACCGGCGAGGCCGCGCGCAGCTTCGGCCACGCGACCGCGAGCGCCGCGAAGACGGTCGGCCACGGCATCGCGCATGCGTCGCGCGAGGGCTGGGATGCCACCAAGCGCACGACGAAGCGGATCTTCCACAAGAACGATTCGGGCGAAGGCTCGGCGAAAAGCAGCGATTGAGCGCGGGCGTCCCGCGCTCCACGCGCGGCACACGAATGCGCGCGATGCGGCACGACGCGCGAACGCGCCGTTGCCGCACCGCCGCCGTCAGCGCGCGCCGCTGCGCGTGCGACGCGCCGGCCCGCGCGCGAGGCACTTGCCGTACGCGACGAGCCAGCAATCGCGATGATCGAAGTTGCGCAGCAGCCGCGCGCGGCGCCGCTCGAGCCAGTGAAGCGCGATCGCCATCGTCAGCGCGACGGCCAGTGCCGAGCCGCCGATCGCGAGTCCCATCCAGGTGTCACCCATGCCTCCTCCGGAATGCGAGGCCGGTGCGGCGCGCGTGCCGCGACGCGGTGGCCGGAGCGCGGGCGCACACGGGCCGCCGCATGCGCGGCGAACCTGCGTCCGTGATCCGTCACCGCGCGCTTGGCGCGTCGCCCCGGCGCTGGATACAGCGGGAGCACGGCCCGGACGCGCGCGCGAACGCCGCCCGGGCCGCCGCGCGTCAGTGCATGTGCTGGCCGCCGTTGATCGCGATGTTGGAGCCCGTCACGAAGCCGGCCTCCTCCGAGCACAGAAACGCGATCAGCGCCGCGACTTCCTCGGGTCGACCGAGCCGTCCCGCCGGAATCTGCGGAAGGATCTTCGTATCGAGGATGTCCTGCGGGATCGCCGTCACCATCTTCGTCGCGAGATAGCCCGGCGATACCGTATTCACCGTCACGCCCTTGCGCGCGATCTCGAGCGCGAGCGATTTCGTGAAGCCGTGCATGCCGGCCTTCGCGGCCGCGTAGTTGGTCTGGCCGACCGAGCCCTTCGAGCCGTTGACCGACGAGATGTTGACGATGCGTCCCCAGCCGCGCTCGACCATGCCGTCGCAGACCGGCTTCGTCATGTTGAACACGGAATCGAGGTTGGTGCGGATCACCGCATCCCAGTTGACCTTGTCGAGCTTGCGCAGCGTCATGTCGCGCGTGATGCCCGCGTTGTTCACCAGGATGTCGACCGGGCCGACGTCCCGGGCGATCTTGTCGATGCACTCCTGGCACGAATCGTGATCGGCCACGTCCACCGGATACGCATGGAATTCGCGGCCGGCCGCATGCATTTCCGTCAGCCAGCGATCGGCGCCCGCGTTGTTCGGCGAATACGTGACGACGACCCGGTGGCCCGCATCGTTCAACCGGATGCTGATCGCTTCGCCGAGGCCGCCCATTCCACCAGTCACAACTGCAATTCGCTTAGTCATCCTATGAATTACCGACAAAAAAGTAGTCAATGATGCGGAGCGACGGCATGGCACATGCTGTTGCCCCACCGCTGCGATGCGCTGGCGCCCGCGAGGCGGGCACGGCGCACCGGAACTTCACGCTTGTTGTTGGCTGCTTGTTCCGCGCGAAGGTTGCTGCGCACGCGGGCGGTGCTGGCCGGCGCCGCCCGCGTGCAATATCGTCAGATCTGGCTCAATCGCGTTCGACCGCAAGCGCGACGCCCATCCCGCCGCCGATGCACAGCGACGCCAGCCCGCGCTTCGCATCGCGCTTGACCAT
>NZ_LOSX01000028.1:0-27271 GCF_001521985.1 Burkholderia sp. RF4-BP95
GGATTGGCCATGTTGTTCTTGGTGTTGTTCTGCGTATTCGAAATCGGGCGTCAGACGCGGCGACGGCGGCTCAGATCAGGCCACGCCTTCGGGCTGCCATCGGGGTGGTCTGAGATAGCTGGACATGACCCACGAGTCATGCGAATCGCGTTCGTATGTCACCTGGGCCGCACCCGGGGCCAAACCACTCACGACCGCTCGGCCCGACGCATCAAGCGTGCCGCTATGCTTGGTACCCAGGCTGTCGGTGACCGTGAAGGTGCTTTTCTCGACCGGCGCATCCGTCACGTAATGGCGCAACACTTCGAGCTGGCCCGGCCCGGACTTCGGGAATGGCGGGAAGCCCCCACCGGTCCCCTGCGGTCCGTCCGTCTGATGGCTGCCCGCATGGATCGTGTGCGCGCCTGCCGTGCGCACCGTGTAGCCTTCGTCGCTGATGCGCACTTGGGTGCTGCCGGCGTGCAGTACGATTTCCTTGGCCGCGTGGAGCTGGATGCTGTCCGCGGTACTCATCACGCGAATCGACTGCCTGGCTTTCAGGTCGATGCCGTCGGCCTGCGCTTCGATGCGTACCTTCCCGGCGGCCGCGACCAGCGCCATCCCCGCCTTGTGCACGAATAGCGAGAACGCGTTCGACACGCTCGCGAACAACGATTGCCCCACTGCGAGCGCCACGTGACGGCCGCTCGTCACGGCAACGTCCTCGTTGCTCGCCACGTGAGCGTTACGCTCGGCCGCCACGCTGACGCCTGCCGCGCTCGCCAGCACCAGATCCGGTTCCTTCAACTCCGGGAAGTCGTTCTCGCCCGCCGGCACATCGCCCCGAATCGCATCGTTGCGCGCCTTGATCGCCTTCGCGACTTCGCTCTGATCCGCGCCGAGCTGCTGCGCCTCGTGCTGCTGCGCGAGACCAGACAGGCTCTCCTGCAGCTCACGCGCTCGCGTTAATCGTCCCAACCCCGCCTTGACTTCCTTCGCCTGGCCGGCACCGTTCGGCTGGCCGTCGGTCGAGACGACTAGCCCCATCAGCGCGCGCACCACGCCCCAGTAATCGGTACGCAGATCGAAGCCCTTTCCGCGCGCGTCTGCCCTGCCCGTCTTCCGCACGATGCGCCGGAGGTTGCCCAGGGCCAGCACCGAGCTGCCGGCATCGCTCGCAATCTGCGTCTGGATTTGCCCCTGCGTATCGTCGATCGCGACATGGCCGGATGCCGTGCCATGGAACTCGCGACCGCGCAGCACCGCGACCGCCTGGTTCGCCGGCTGGTCCAGCGCCGGTTGCCGGAAAGCGTTCACCAGGCTGCCTGCGATCACCGGCAGGTCCGGATCGCCGTAGTAGTGCATCACCGCCACTTCGTGGCCGATCCGAGGCAGGAGCGTCGCCCCCATGTCGCCGCCCTGCCACGGCGACAGCACGCGCAGCCAGATGCCCGCGTGCTCGTCCAATTTGCCTTGGCGGTCCCACTTGAACTGGACTTTTACCCGACCATAGCGGTCGGTCCAGACTTCTTGTCCGGCCGGACCTACGACGATTGCCTTTTCGGGCCCGCTCAGGCGCGGTTTCTGGACACTACGTTCGAGCCGGAAGGGCTCATTCGCGGGCAGCAACTCGAACTGCGCTTCGCACCGATACGCTTGCCCCGCGCCCGAGCGATCCCCGACATCCTCGATATCGAGCCGGCACGACACCACCAAATATTCGCGATTCGCCGCCTGCTGCGAGTAGCCAGTCAATGTGAAGGTGCGGCCGACCGTCAACCCGCGGAGATTACCCCGACCGTTGGCGCGCAATCCCGCGCAGCGCCTCGCTTCGAGTTGTACGCGCGCGAGGTGCCGTGCCTCCTGCTCGGTGTGGTTGGCTTCTCCCGTGAGGCCGGATGAGCCCGCCAGCGGCTGGCTGTAGTCTCCCCAGTCGTAGATCTCGCCATCCGCGCACGTGGTCTCGCTCTGGCTCTCCTCGGTGACGGTGAGATTCGCGCGCGGCCGCGTGTAGTCGTAATCCACTACCGTCACGCTGCCTGACGTCAGCCGGCTCGTCACCGACAGCGCATGGATGTGTTCCTCATCGATTCGCTTGCCGTCCGGCGACAGGTAGCGCACCGTCTCATACGCCGCGCCGTGCGAATGGTGGCCACCCACCGTATCGCACAGCACGAGCCGCTGGTGGCCACCGTCATGGTCGATCCACCACCAGATGCCCCATTCCTCCCACAGCCGCTGCAGGAAGGCCCAGTCGGTCTCGAACGCCTGGCGCTGCACGTCGCGCTTCGGGTAGAGGCCGTGGAACGCGCCGGCCAGACGTTTGTCGACCGGGTACGGGTACTTCGCAAGCACCGCGTCCGTGATCTCGACCACGCTCATGTCCTGGAAGATCCGGCTGTCCTGGGTGAGCGTCGCGCGATACAGCCAGGGCCGCAGTTCGAGTTCGTACAGGATCGAATGGCGGTCCGCGCCGGCGACCCGCGCCTCGGTAACCAGTGCCGTGATCTCGCGTATGCCCGCGCCGATGTTGCCGAGCCCCGCATTGCCCGCGAGACCGGAAACAAATTGCCCCTTGCCCTCGAGCTGGATCGAGACGGTCACTTCCGTGCCGACTATCCGATCCAGATCCAGATTGGCGGTGACGCTCGGCGAGAACGCGTATGCATCGTCGGTACGCAGCGTGACGAGATAGCGGCATGCGTCGATGCGACCGATCGCTTCGGTGCCTTGCAGGCGCACCGGAGCAAACACCGGCAAACCGTCAACGCCATAGGTCGGCAGCGCCGCACCGGAAATCGCCAGCGTGCGGGCTTGATTGAGTGTTGTCATTGACAATCTCCCGTCGTTCACGCGCCGATTACGGTGGCGCCGCAACCGGTCTTGTCGCCGAGATAACCCACGCGTCGACCCCGATGCGTGCGCGGGCCGCTCGCCAATAGCGGGAAAACGCCACCACACTTCGGGCAGATCACGCCGTGGCCGTCCAGCGATACGGCAATCCCACGGTGCTTCAATTCGTCGGTTGCTTCGACAACCTTGCCACCGTGGTCGGTCACGTCACCAAGACGAACCATGTCGCGGCCCAGTGCATCTCGCATGACAACGCGCCTCGTAAGAGAAATGAAATATTTCTCTTCTACCCAACTTCAAAACGACACGCAATTTTTGAGATGAAGTCACGTGCTGCGGCCACAAACTCCGGCGCCTCCGAGTCCCCTCGCTGTCATAGGTTGCTGGAAAACCCCTAAAGGAATCGCCGGACCGCGAAAGGTAGCGGAAGGTTTCGCCTCCCTATACTCGTCAGGACGATGCAGCAAGCATCGCGCCAAACGAATACAACGAAGGAGACGACCCCGATGCGACCCATCCTGCGCACCCTCGCCGTTGCAGCCAGCCTGAGCTGCGCGCTCGCCGCTCACCCCGCCTTCGCCGACGACGGCGGCAAGGTCACGATCATGGTCGGCGGGATCGCCAAGCTGATCTACCTGCCCGCGCGGCTCACGCAGGAGCTCGGCTACTTCAAGGCGGAAGGGCTCGACGTCGAACTGCTGTCGCAGCCGGCCGGCGTCGATGCCGAGAACGAGCTGCTGGCGGGCGCCGTGCAGGGCGTCGTCGGCTTCTACGACCATACGATCGACCTGCAGAGCAAAGGCAAGGAAGTGAAGGCGATCGCCGTGTTCGGCCAGGTGCCGGGCGAGGTCGAGATGGTGTCGACCAAGGCCGCCCCCACCTTCAAGTCGATGGCCGACGCGAAAGGCAAGACGCTCGGCGTGACGGGCCTCGGCTCGTCGACGAGCTTCCTCACGCAATACCTCGCGCTGCAGCACGGGGTGACGTCGACGCAGTACACGATGCTGCCGGTCGGCGCCGACGCGAGCTTCATCGCCGCGATCAAGCAGGGCCGCATCGACGCCGGCATGACGACCGAGCCGACGGTGTCCGCGCTCGAGAAGATGGGCGACGCGAAGGTGCTGGTCGACCTGCGCACGCTGGAAGGCACGCGCGCCGCGCTCGGCGGCACCTATCCGGCCGCGAGCCTGTACGTGCAGTCGGCGTGGGCCGATTCGCACAAGGCCGAAGCGACCAAGCTCGCGCACGCGTTCGCGAAGACGATGCAGTTCATCCACACGCACAGCGCGGAGGAAATCGCCGCGAAGATGCCGGCCGACTACCAGAAGGACAAGGCGCTGTATGTGTCGGCGCTGAAGGCGTCGCTGCCGATGTACACGGCCGACGCGAAGATGCCGGCCGACGGCCCGGCAACTGTGTTGAAGGTGCTGTCGGCGTTCAACCCGTCGGTGAAGGGCAAGCACATCGACCTGGCGCGCACCTACACCAACGATTTCGTGAACGCGAAGTAATCGAGAGCGATACAGGCGCCGGCGGCGGCGATCCCGCCGCCGCGCGTTCCCCGTTCCGGCCCGGTTGACCGGCCCGGCGTCGCCACGATGCGGCGCCCTCCTCACCCGCAGGACGAATGCGATGAATCAGGCAGTTTCCCCGAGCACACCGGCGATCGAGTTTCGCAATGTGTCGTGCCGCTTCATTTCGCCGGAAGGCAAGGCCACCGTCGCGCTGCGCGACTTCAGCATGAACGTCGCGCGCGGCGAGTTCATCGCGATCGTCGGGCCGACCGGCTGCGGCAAGTCGACCACGCTGAACCTCATCACCGGCCTGCTCAAGCCGGCGTCGGGCGAGGTGCGCGTGATGGGCCGCCCGGTCGACGGGATCGACCCGCGCATCGGCTTCGTGTTCCAGGCCGACGCGGTATTCCCGTGGCGCAACGTAATCGACAACGTCGCGGCAGGCCCGCTGTTTCGCGGCCGCTCGAAGGACGTCGCGTACGCGCAGGCCGAGGAATGGATCCGCAAGGTCGGCCTCGACAAGTTCACGAAGCACTACCCGCATCAGCTCTCCGGCGGGATGCGCAAGCGCGTCGCGCTCGCGCAAACCTTCATCAACCAGCCGGAAATCCTGCTGATGGACGAGCCGTTCTCGGCGCTCGACATGCAGACGCGCACGCTGATGCAGGACGAGCTGCTGCAGTTGTGGTCCGCGAACAAGGGCTCGGTCGTGTTCGTCACGCACGACCTCGAGGAGGCGATCGCGCTCGCCGACCGCGTGTTCGTGCTGACCGCACGCCCCGCGACGCTCAAGCGCGTGTACGAGATCGACCTGCCGCGCCCGCGCGTCACGTCGGAGATTCGCTACGACACGCGCTTCATCGAAATTTCCAAGGACATCTGGCACGACCTGCGCGAAGAAGTGCAGATCGGCTGACAGCAGCAAGGACAGGACAGGAGCATGACCGACATGACGCTTCCCCCCACCGCCATTCCGGCAACGTCGCTCGAGGACGAGTCGCGCGCCGCTCAAACCCGGCTGCGCCGCCGCCGGCAACTGATCATCGGCCTGCGGATCGCCGTGCTCGTCGTCGTGCTGGGCGGCTGGGAACTCGCCGCGCGGCTCAAGTGGATCGATTCGTTCTTCTTCTCGCAGCCGACGCTGATCTTCGCGCAGATCCAGGACTGGTTCGTCAACGGCACGTCGCAGGGGCCGCTGCTCACGCAGGTCTGGGTGACGCTCGAGGAAACCACGATCGGCTTCCTGATCGGCTCGGTCGCCGGCGTGATCTGCGGGATCGTGCTCGGCCGCAACAAGCTGATGGCCGACGTGTTCGGCCTGTACATCCAGATCGCGAACTCGATCCCGCGCGTCGTGCTGGGCTCGGTGTTCGTGATCGCGCTCGGCCTCGGGATGGCGTCGAAGATCGCGCTGGCCGTCGTGATGGTGTTCTTCGTCGTGTTCGGCAACGCGTTCCAGGGCGTGCGCGAAGCCGACCGCTACCTGATCGCGAACGCGCAGATCCTCGGCGCGTCGCGCCGGCAGATCACCACGTCGGTCGTGATCCCGTCCGCGCTCTCGTGGATTCTCGCGAGCCTGCACGTGAGCTTCGGCTTCGCGCTGGTCGGTGCGGTCGTCGGCGAATTCCTGGGTTCCAAGCAGGGCATCGGCCTGCTAATCTCCACCGCCCAGGGCGCGTTCAACGCGAGCGGCGTGTTCGCGGCGATGATCGTGCTGGCCGTGGTCGCGCTGGCCGCCGACTATCTGCTGACCTGGCTCGAGAAGCGCCTGCTCAAGTGGCGCCCCGCCGCGTTCTGAGCAGCGCACGCATCGGATCACACGCCCGAACCGCGCCGGTTGCCCCGGCGCGGTTCGGCATTGAGGAGAAGGAATGGCGCACAGCCTGCGCGGACGGCTCTTGTGGTGGCTGCTGCTGCCGCTCGCGGTGTTCGTGCTGATCGCGGGCGCGATGTCGTACGACACCGCGCGGACCACGGCCGGGCTCGTGCAGGACAGCGCGCTCGTCGCGTCCGCGCGCACGATCGGCGAGGACGTCGAATGGCGCGACGGCTATCTCGCGGCCGACGTGCCGCCCGCCGCGCTGGAGATCTTCGAGTCGCCGTCGGCCGATTCGGTCTACTACAAGGTGATCGACAGCCGCGAGCGGCTGCTCGCCGGCAATCCGGCGCTCGCCCTGCCCGAGCGGCACGGCATCGAGCCGACGCTGTACGACACGGCGCTCGACGACGTGCCGCTGCGCGCGGTGGTCTACGACCGCCAGCTGTACAACGAGGGCAAGATCGAGACGGTCACGGTGATCGTCGCGAAAACGACGCGCTCGCACGATGCGATGGTCGCGACGATCTGGCGGCCGCAGCTCGTGCGCCTGTCGCTGATGCTGGTGCTCGCGATCGTGCTCGTCTATCTCGGCCTCACGCTCGAGCTGCGCCCGCTGATGAAGCTGAAGGACGACGTCGCCGACCGCGGGCCGATGGAGCTGGAGCCGATTCGCCCGGAGCGGCTGCAGCACGAGCTGCGGCCGATCGTCGACGCGATCAACCAGTGCATCGCGCGGCTCAATACGCACACGGCCACGCAGCGCCGCTTCATCGCCGACGCCGCGCACCAGTTGCGCACGCCGATCGCCGTGCTCGATACGCAGATCCAGTACGCGCGGCAGCGCGAGCACAACGACGGGGAACTCGCGTCGGTGCTCGACAGCATGCAGCGCAGCAGCCGCAAGATGGCCGACGTGACCGACAAGCTGCTGCTGCTCGCGCACGCGGAAGCGACGCCGTCGACGCTGCTCACGCATCGCGTCGATCTCGCCGCCGTCGTATCGAGCGTGCTGGAGGAAACGATCGTGCTCGCGCAGCAGCGCGACATCGACCTCGGCGCCGATCTCGGCGAACGGCTCGACGTCGCGGGCAGCGACAGCCTGCTGACCGCGCTGGTGATGAACCTCGTCGACAACGCGGTGCGCTATACGCAACCGGGCGGCTGCGTGACGGTCGCCGCGCGGCGCGACGGCGACGCCGTCGTGCTCGACGTGGTCGACAACGGCCCCGGCATTCCGGCCGAAGCGCGGCCGCACGTGTTCAAGCGGTTCTACCGCGTGTCGGCCGACACCGAAGGCTCGGGCCTGGGCCTCGCGATCGTCCGCGAGATCGCGCAGGCGCACGGCGGCAGCGCGTCGCTCGCACCGGGGGCCGGCAATCGCGGTATCGTCGTGACCGTGCGGCTGCCCGCATACGCCTGAAGAGAAGTCGCCATGAAACTCCTGCTGGTCGAAGACAACGCCGAACTCGCGCACTGGATCGTGAACCTGCTGCGCGGCGAGGATTTCGCGGTCGACTGCGTCGGCGACGGCGAACGCGCGGACACGGTACTGAAAACCGAACGCTACGACGCGGTGCTGCTCGACATGCGGCTGCCCGGCATCAGCGGCAAGGAAGTGCTCGCGCGATTGCGGCGCCGCAACGACAACGTGCCGGTGCTGATGCTGACCGCGCACGGCTCGGTCGACGACAAGGTCGACTGCTTCGGCGCGGGCGCCGACGACTACGTGGTCAAGCCGTTCGAATCGCGCGAACTGGTCGCGCGGATCCGCGCGCTGATCCGCCGGCAGGCCGGTGTGGGCACGACGCAGCTCGTATGCGGCGATCTCGTCTATGCGTTCGGCACGCGCGAATTCCGTTGCGGCGACGCGGTGCTCGCGCTGCGCCGCCGCGAGCATGCGATTCTCGAAACGCTGATGCTGCAGCAAAACAAGACGGTGTCGAAGGCGCGGCTGATGGACAGCGTGTTCGCCCTCGACGACGAACCGAGCGCGGATGCGATCGACATCTATATCCACCGGCTGCGCAAGCATCTCGCGGGCAGCACGGCCGAGATCATCACGCTGCGCGGGCTCGGCTACATCCTGCGCGAGAAGAACGCGCAGGACTGACGGCCCCGCCTCCGGCGTCGATTCGTAGCACGTAACGTGTCGGCAGGCGCCCGCGTCCGCCCGCCTGCCCGATTCGCGATTATTGCGCGTTCGGTGTTTTCACCGATCCGATTCTTTCCTCCGGGAAAGCGGCGTGAAGGATTTCACCCTCTACGATGCTACATGTCGGCCCCCTCGCTGTGGCCGGCAACAGCTGGCATACATTACGTACTGCCAACAAACAGATTTCAATGCGGCAGCTCGGAGGAGACGATCTTGAAACGAAAAACCCTTGCCCTTTCCATCGCGGCGGCAGGCCTGTGCGCCGGCACCCAGGCGCACGCGCAGTCGAGCGTGCAGCTCTATGGCCTGATGGACCTGAGCTTTCCGACCTACCGGACCCACGCCGACGCGAACGGCAATCATGTGATCGGCATGGGCAACGAGGGCGAACCGTGGTTCAGCGGCAGCCGCTGGGGCCTGCGAGGCGCAGAGGACATCGGCGGCGGCACGAAGATCATCTTCCGCCTCGAAAGCGAATTCGTGGTCGCGAACGGCCAGATGGAAGACGAAGGCCAGATCTTCGACCGCGACGCGTGGGTTGGCGTCGAGGACGAGCGCTTCGGTAAGCTGACGGCCGGCTTCCAGAATACGATCGCGCGCGACGCATCGGCGATCTACGGCGACGCGTACGGTTCCGCGAAGCTCACGACCGAGGAAGGCGGCTGGACCAACTCGAACAACTTCAAGCAGATGATCTTCTACGCGGCCGGCCCGACCGGCACGCGCTACAACAACGGCCTCGCGTGGAAGAAGCTGTTCAGCAACGGCATCTTCGCGAGCGCCGGCTACCAGTTCAGCAACTCGACCTCGTTCGCGACCGGCTCCGCATACCAGGTCGCGCTCGGCTACAACGGCGGGCCGTTCGCCGTGTCGGGCTTCTACAACCACGTGAACCACAACGGCTTCAGGAACCAGACGTTCTCGGTCGGCGGCGACTACTCGTTCAGCATCGTGCGCCTGAATGCCGGCTACTTCCGCTACAACGGCGACCAGGGCTCGCTCGGCCAGCGCCACGACGATTCGTGGACCGTGTCGATGAAGATCGCGCCGAAGGGCGCGCTCGACTACGAGCTCGGCTACCAGCAGATGCGCGTCAAGAACGCCGCGTACAACGCCGACGGCTTCACGCCGAACGCGAACCTCGGCGCATTCAGCCTGACCAACGGCGTCGGCAACGGCTTCAAGGAGACGATCTACGGGTCGGTGTTCTATCACCTGAGCAAGCGCACCGAACTGTACCTGGCCGGCGACTACATGAAGCTGCATGGCGGCTACAAGGTGTCGTCGACGTTCGGCGCGAAGAACCAGCTCGAACTGACCTCGGGCATCCGCACGCGCTTCTGACCCCGCGGCCGGGGCGCGCCGCGCCCCGCCGTGCCCTTCGTTCGGGATTCTCCATGCGGGCACGTCGGCGCATTGCGCCGACCGTGCCCTTTTTTTCGTCGTTTTCGGCCCGTGCTGGGCCCCCGTGACACGGCGGTCGGCCGGCGCCGCGACAACCGGCCCGAAGCCGCTTGCGGCCCGTGGGACGGGCGATCGCGGCCGATGCACGCACGATCGCCTCGCATCGGTGCTTGACCTGCGCCGACCGACTCGATAGCGTTTCGGGTTTGCCCGGGTGGCCATTGCCGCCGGTGCCGTGAGTGCGCCCGACGTCCTGGCGCACGCGGCCGGGCTCCGATGGAAAAAACGATGCAGAAACTCGATGCGGCGAGCCCGCAGGCGATGTCGACGGATTTCACCGCCGACAACGTCGCGCGCCTGAAGGCGCTGTTCCCCGAACTCGTGACCGAAGGCCCGGACGGCGCGTCGGTCGACGTCGACGTGCTGAAGGCGCTGGTCGGCGAGCGCACCGTCGGCGACGCCGACGAGCGCTACGGCTTCCACTGGCACGGCAAGCGCAGCGCGCGCCAGGCCGCGCTCACGCCGTCGACGGGCACGCTGCGTCCGTGCCCCGGCGACAGCGTCGCGTGGGACGACACGCGCCATCTCGTGATCGAGGGCGACAACCTCGACGTGATGAAGCTGCTGCACAAGAGCTACGCGGGCAAGGTGAAGCTCGTCTACATCGACCCGCCGTACAACACCGGCAGCGATTTCGTCTATCCGGACGACTTCAGCGACAGCATCCGCCACTACCTGGCGATGACGGGCCAGACCGACGGCGGCGTGAAGCGCAGCACCAACACCGAGGCGAACGGCCGGTTCCACACCGACTGGCTGAACATGATGTATCCGCGCCTGAAGCTCGCGCACGCGCTGCTGTCCGACGAAGGGCTGATCGCCGTGCACATCGACGAGCATGAAGTGCACGCGCTCGTGCTGATGCTGCGCGAGATCTTCGGCGAGGAGAACGAGCTCGGCGTCGCCGTGTGGGACAAGCGCAACCCGAAAGGCGATGCGCGCGGCGTCGCGTACCAGCACGAATCGCTCGTGCTGTTCGCGCGCAACGCCGAGACGCTGCTCGAGCAGGCGCCGCTGAAGCGCCCGAAGCGCAACGCGCAGCGCATGCTGGATGCCGCGCACGACGCGGTGTACCGCAGCGGCAACGCGAAGGACGCGCAAAAGGCCTACCGCGCGTGGATGAAGGCGCAGACCAACCTGTCGGGCGGCGAGGTGATGTACGACCGGCTGTCGGCCGACGGGCGCGTGTACCGCCTCGTGTCGATGGCGTGGCCGAACAAGAAGAAGGCGCCGGAAGAGTATTTCACGCCGCTGATCCACCCGGTCACCGGCAAGCCGTGCGCGATGCCGGCGCGCGGCTGGCGCAACCCGCCCGCGACGATGCAGGCGCTGATCGAGCGCGGCCAGATCGAATTCGGTCCGGATGAAACCACGCAGCCGCAGCGGATCTACTACCTCGACGAGAACATGTACGAGAACGTGCCGTCGGTGCTGCCGTTCGCCGGCTCCGACGACGCGCTGCTGAAGACGCTCGGCATCCCGTTCGACCAGCCGAAGCCGGTCGATTTCGCGGCGGCCGTGATCGGCTGGTGCACGCGCGGCGACGACATCGTGCTCGACTGCTTCGCCGGCTCCGGCTCGACCGGCCACGCGGTGATGCAGGTGAACGCGACCGACGGCGGCGCGCGCCGCTACATCCTCGTGCAGCTGCCCGAGGCGCTCGACCGCCGCGACAAGACGCAGCTGGCGGCCGCCGATTTCTGCGCGAAGCTGAAGAAGCCGCTCACGCTCGCGGAAATCACGAAGGAACGCCTGCGCCGCACCGCGCAGCAGGTCGCGCGCGACTATCCGGAAAGCTATGGCGATCTCGGTTTCCGCGTGTACCGGCTCGACACGACCAACGTGATCGAGTGGGACCCGCGCCGCGACGACTTCGACCACGCGCTCTTCGCGTCCGTCGAGCACGTGAAGACCGGCCGCAGCGAGGACGACCTGCTCGCCGAGCTGACGCTGAAGCTCGGCCTCGACCTGTGCACGCCGGTCGGGCATCACCAGGTCGCGGGCAAGACCGTGCACCTGATCGGCCGCTCGATCGTCGCGTGCTTCGATGCGCGCATTTCGCGCGACGACGCGGGCCCGCTCGCCGACGGCATCGTCGAGCTGCTCGACGCGACCGGCGCGACGCGCGACGTCACGTGCCTGTTCCGCGACAGCGGCTTCGTCGACGACGTCGCGAAGCTCAATCTCGCCGCGCTGCTCGAACAGCACGGCGTGAAGCGCGTGCGGAGCCTGTGATGCGGCTGCATTTCGAAGCGGATCTCGACTACCAGCGCGAGGCGATCGACGCCGTCTGCGACCTGTTTCGCGGCCAGGAATCGTATCGCGGCGACTTCAGCGTGCTCGCGAACGCCGCGCCCGGCACGACGGCCGCCGCGCAAGGCTCGCTCGGCTTCGCGGTGTCGGAGCAAGGCGTCGGCAACCGGCTGTCGCTGACCGACGACGCGCTCGCGCGCAATCTCGCCGACGTGCAGCTGCGCGGCGGGCTGCCGCCGTCCGGCTTGCCCGGCTCGCGCGACTTCACCGTCGAGATGGAGACCGGCACCGGCAAGACCTACGTGTACCTGCGCACGATCTTCGAGCTGAACCGCCGCTACGGCTTCACGAAGTTCGTGATCGTCGTGCCGTCGATCGCGATCAAGGAAGGCGTGCACAAGACGCTCTCGATCACCGAGGACCATTTCCGCGCGCTGTACGCGGGCGTGCCGTACGACTATTTCCTGTACGACTCCGCGAAGCTCGGCCAGGTGCGCCACTTCGCGGCGAGCGCGGCGATCCAGATCATGGTGATGACGGTCGCCGCGATCAACAAGAAAGAGATCAACAACCTCTACAAGGACAGCGAGAAGACCGGCGGCGAGAAGCCGATCGACCTGATCCGCGCGACGCGGCCGATCGTGATCGTCGACGAGCCGCAAAGCGTCGACGGCGGGCTCGAGGGGCGCGGGCGCGAAGCGCTCGCCGCGATGGCGCCGCTCTGCACGCTGCGCTATTCGGCGACGCACGTCGACCGCCACCACATGGTGTACCGGCTCGACGCGGTCGACGCGTACGAGCGCAAGCTCGTCAAGCAGATCGAGATCGCGTCGGCGATCGTCGAGGATGCGCACAACAAGCCGTACGTGCGGCTCGTCGGCGTGTCGAACCGGCGCGGCGCGATCAGCGCGCGCATCGAGCTCGACGTCGCGACCGCGGCCGGCGTGAAGCGCCAGATCGTGTCGGCGACCGACGGCGACGATCTCGAACGCCTGACCAGGCGCGCGCTGTACGCGGGGCTGCGAATCGGCGAGGTGCATGCGGTGAAGGGTGCCGAATACGTCGAGCTGCGCCATCCGGAAGGCGAGGCGTTCCTGTCGCTCGGCGAGGCGTTCGGCGACATCGACACGCTCGCCGTGCAGCGCGAGATGATCCGCCGCACGATCCGCGAGCATCTCGACAAGGAATTGCGTCTGGCCGAGCGCGGCGTGAAGGTGCTGTCGCTGTTCTTCGTCGATTCGGTCGAGCGCTATCGCCGCTACGACGAAAACGGGATGCCCGTGAAGGGCGACTACGCGCTGATCTTCGAAGAGGAATATGCGCGCGCGGCGCGCGTGCCGGCCTACCGTGCGCTGTTCGACGGCGTCGACGTCGCGCTCGAAGTCGAGCGCGCACATAACGGCTACTTCTCGATCGACCGCAAGGGCGGCTGGACCGACACGAGCGAAAGCAGCGCCGCGGCGCGCGAGAACGCGGAGCGCGCGTACGGCCTCATCATGCGCGAGAAGGAAGCGCTGCTGTCGTTCGACACGCCGCTGAAGTTCATCTTCTCGCATTCGGCGCTGAAGGAAGGCTGGGACAACCCGAACGTGTTCCAGATCTGCACGCTGCGCGACATCCAGACCGAACGCGAGCGTCGCCAGACGCTCGGCCGCGGGCTGCGCCTCGCGGTCGACCAGGACGGCGAACGCGTGCGCGACCCGGGCGTCAACACGCTCACCGTGATCGCGACCGAGCGCTACGAGTCGTTCGCGGAGAACCTGCAGAAGGAAATCGAGGCCGATACGGGCATTCGCTTCGGGATCGTCGAGGAGCACCAGTTCGCGGCACTGCCGCTGCAGGAAGGCGACGGGCCCGCGCACGCGCTCGGCATCGAGCTGTCACGCGTGCTGTGGACGCATCTGCATGAGCAGGGCTACGTCGACGCGCAGGGCAAGGTGCTCGACCGGCTCAAGGATGCGCTGCGCCAGAGCGCGCTCGTGCTGCCCGATGCGTTCGAGACGCTGCGCGCGCCGATCGTCGCGACGCTGCGCAAGCTGTCGGGCCGCTTCGCGGTGCGCAATGCGGACGAGCGTCGCGCGATCGCGTTGCGGCGCGATGCTTCGGGCAAGGCCGTCGTGTTCGGCGACGACTTCCGCGCGTTGTGGGACCGCATCCGCCATCGCACCGTGTACAGCGTCGAGTTCGACAACGCGAAGCTCGTGCGCGATTGCACGGCCGCGCTGCGCGACGCGCCGGACATCGCGCGCGCACGGCTGCAATGGCGCAAGGCCGAGATCGACATCGGCAAGGCCGGCATCGAGGCGATCGAGGTGGCGGGCGCCGGCACGGTGCTGATCGACGAAGGCGAGTTGCCGCTGCCCGACCTGCTCACCGAACTGCAGGACCGCACGCAGCTCACGCGCCGCTCGCTCGCGACGATCCTGGCCGACAGCGGCCGGCTCGACGATTTCCGCGTGAATCCGCAGCAGTTCATCGCGCTGGCCGCCGAGGCGATCAACCGCTGCAAGCGGCTCGCGCTGGTTGCGGGCATCGCGTACCGCAAGCTCGGCGAGCGCCACGTGCATGCGCTCGAGTCGTTCGAAAGCGAGGCGCTGACCGGCTATCTGCGCAATCTGCGGCCCGATGCGCGGAAGTCGATCCACGAGGCCGTCGTGTGCGAGACCGACGCGGAGCGTGCGTTCGCCGATGCGCTCGAAGCGCACGACGGCGTGAAGCTGTACGCGAAGCTGCCCGCGTGGTTCCGCGTGCCGACGCCGCTCGGCAGCTATCACCCGGACTGGGCGGTGCTCGCGGAGCAGGACGGCGGCGAGCGGCTGTATTTCGTCGTCGATACGCCGAATGCCGACGGCGACGTGACGAGCGAGCACGAGCGCGCGAAGCTCGTGTGCGGCGAGGCGCATTTCCGTGCGCTGGTGGACGGCGGAGAGGCCGCGCGATTCGTGCGCGTCAGGCAGGCCGATGCGTTGTTCGAGCCGGTCACAGCCGTCGCGCCGCTGGCGGGCGCGGGACGCTGAAACGAAGGGCGGCGACGAGCCGCCCTTTTTTTCGTTTCATCGATCCGGCTGCGATGAATCCGCTTGTCATACGGATGAAAGCGATTCGTATCCTCGCGGGTTCGCGCGTGTGGTTACGGCTGGTTGCAAATCGGGGTCGATGCGATCGCGGTGCGCAGCACCTCCGTTTTCTCCCCGCCACGAAAAAGGGCGCCGAAGCGCCCTTTCTCCACATGCGTGCGCCGCAGTTACAGCGTGCGGCCGAATGCGTTGCGATGTGCGTGATGCGTGGACGTCGACGCATGCGCGGTATGGCCGTGCGTATGCGCGTGACCGTGACCCGGCTGCGTGCCTGCGCGATCGGCGATCGTGTCGGAGCGGTCGGCTGCGCGTGCGAGGCCCTTGTCGCGGTCGCCCGCGTGCACGCTGTTCGAGTTGCTCAGTGCTTCGCCGCTCATGTGGCCGGCGGACATGCCGCCCGCGTTGCCACCCATGCCGCCGGCACCGTGACCACCACCGTTGCCGCCACCACCACCGTTGCCGCCTGCTGCCGCATTCGCGGAAACGGCACCGAGTGCGAGGAGCGCGGCGGCCAGTACAGACAGATATCGTTGCGTTTTCATTGTTTGCTCCCTGGAGCGTGTTCGAATGATTGCATTCTAGGAACACGCGGTTTCCGCGCGACTCGACGTTGTAAATGATCGTAACGGTGCGCGAGATGCGCATTCGTCAGATCAATATGCGCTATGCCGGACGCGTGCGCGGACTGCGTGGCCGGCCGTCGTCGGACGAAGGGAGATGAAAGGCGGGAACGGCACCGTCTCGCCGTTTCCGCCGTTGTGCGCGCTTACTGCGCCGGCTGTACGCCCTGCGCGGCGGCCTTGCGCTGCGCCGCCACCTCCTGCTCGTGCTTCTTCGCCATGTGGTGGCCGACGATGCAGCCGCCGACCGCGCCGACCACGGCGTGATGTCCCGCGTAGTGGCCGGCGACGCCGCCCACCACCGCGCCCTTCATGCAGCCCGCCGCGTGCGCGCTGCCGATCGTTGCGAGCGCAACGACGACGGCCGCCGCGCACGACCTGATGTGTCGAATGGGCATCATGCGATCACTCTCCTCTTGTCGTCGTGATCAGTATTCTCGTGAGCCGGTCGCCCGGTTCAATTCCAGCGGCCGCGCCAGCCGTCGCCGTCACGCCAGGCGCGCTCGCGCCACTCGTGCTCGCGCCATTCACGGCGACGCCACTCGTGTTCACGCCATTGACGCGCACGCCAGTCGTCGTCGCGGTAACCCACCGGCGCGTACATCACCGGCGGAGGCGGCGCCACGTAGACCGGCGCCGGCGCCTCATAAACGCCCGGCACACCGATCCCGACCGACAGGTCGACATGGGCCGATGCGACACCCGAAGCTGCCAGCGCCGCTACACCGAGAACTGCACCGAGGATAAGTTTCTTGCTCATTTCGCGACTCCCTGCACGTGTCGTGCGTCATGTGACTACGGTTCGGAGTCTAGGCACGGGGCGCCGACACAGGTGAAACCGGTCTGCGAGACCGGTAACGGACGTTTACGGGGAGGCGCAAAGCCTTGCAGGACAAGGGTGGCGGGCGATTCGACACGCCGTTGCGACGGCGCATCGAATCGGCAAAGGCGGGAATTTTTGCCGAAAAGCGCGCCGGCGACGCACGCCGTGCGCGCCGATCGAACGACGTCACGCGCGGATATCGTCGACGCTGCGCAGCCAGTGCACGCTGAACAGATTGTCCGCGTCGGTCCACACGGTGTCGGGCTCGAAGCCCGCCCGGCGCGCGATCGCATGGAAGCCGTCGATCGTGAACTTGTGCGAGTTCTCCGTGTGGATGTGCTCGCCCGCCTCGAAGCGGAATGCGTGGCCACGCACGTGCACCGCTTGCGCGATATCGCTGACGAGATGCATCTCGATGCGCTGCCGTTCCCGGTCGTAAAACGCGTAATGCGAGAACGCGTCGAGATCGAAGTCCGCGCCGAGCTCGGCGTTCGCGCGAGCGAGGAGGTTCAGGTTGAACCGCGCAGTCACGCCCTGCGCGTCGTTGTACGCGCGATGCAGCGTGCGCGCGTCCTTGACGAGATCGACGCCGACCAGCAGGCCGCCGCCGCGCAACAGCCGCGCGGCGTCGCGCAGGAACGCGTCGGCTTCCTCGGGTGAGAAGTTGCCGATCGTCGAGCCGGGGAAGAAGCCGATGCGCCGGCGCGGCGTCTCCGTCAGTTCGGCCAGTTGCTCGGCCTTCGTGTAGTCGGCCGCGATCGGCGCGACGTCGAGCCACGGATACGCGGCACGCAGCCGCGCGGCGGCGCCGTGCAGGTAGTCGGCCGAGATGTCGATCGGCACGTAGCGCGCCGGCGCGTTCGCGTAGTTGTCCGCACACGCGTCGAGCAGCACGCGGATCTTCTCGAGCGAGCCCGCGCCGAATTCGACGATGTCCGCATGCGGGCCGACGCGCCGCACGATCTCGGCCGCGCGATCGCGCAGGATGCCGAGTTCCGTGCGTGTCGGGTAGTACTCGGGCAACTCGCAGATGCGGTCGAACAACGCCGAGCCGGCCGCATCGTAGAAGTATTTCGGCGAAATGCTGCGCGGCGTGCGCGACAGTCCGTCGATCAGATCGCGCTCGAACGCGCTCGGCCGCGAATCGCGGGCGGGTTGCAGGCCACCGCTCGTGGCCGTCAGATCAGACGTCTCGCGCAAGTCGCACTCCCGTGAATTGCCAGCGCGCGGCCGGCGGAAAGAAATTGCGGTACGTCGGCCGTTCGTGCCCCGGCGGCGTCGCGATGCTGCTGCCGCGCAGGACCTGCTGGCCCACCATGAACTTGCCGTTGTATTCGGCGGCGACTCCCGCGAGCGGCCGAAAGCCCGGATACGGCTCGTAGGACGAACGCGTCCATTGCCACACGTGCCCGAGCATCTGCTGAATACCGTCCGCGCCGACTGCGGCTTCCCATTCGAATTCGGTCGGCAGGCGTGCACCGGCCCACTCCGCGTACGCGGCCGCTTCGTAGAAGCTCACGTGACACACGGGCGCATCGGGCGCGAGCGGCTCCACGCCGTGCAGGCCGAACGCGCGCCATGCGTGTACGGTTTCCGGCTCACCGTCGTCGTCGGAAATCCAGTAAGCGGGCCCTCGCCACCCTTCCCGCTGCACCGTCGCCCAGCCGTCCGACAGCCAGTATTCAGGGCGTGCGTAGCCGCCGTCCGCGATGAAGGCCGCGAATTCGGCATTCGTCACGAGACGGTTCGCGATCTCGAACGGACGCACGAGCGCCGTATGGCGCGGCCGTTCGTTGTCGAACGAGAACGTGTCGCCGTCGTGGCCGATCTCGACGAGTCCGCCCGGCTGTTGCAGCCAGCGCAACGGGCCGGCATCGCCCGCGGCCAGGGCCGCATGCCCGTCGGTGCCATTGCGCGGCCGGAACGCGGGCTTCAGCGGGTTGCACGAGAATGCATGCAGCATGTCCGTGACGATCAGCTCCTGATGCTGCTGTTCGTGATGCAGGCCGAGTTCGATCTCGGGCGCGATCGCGGCGAGCATCGTCGGATCGGCGCCGTCGAGCGCGCGCAGCATCGCGTCGTCGACGTACCGACGGTACGCATGCACCTCGTCGAGCGACGGACGCGTGAGCAGCCCGCGCTGCGGCCGCGGATGGCGCGGGCCGAGCGCTTCGTAATAGGAATTGAAGAGGAACTGGAACGCGTCGTCGAACGGCGCGTAACCGCGCACGCGGCGCATCAGTACGACGGTTTCGAAGAACCAGGTCGTATGCGCGAGATGCCATTTCACCGGACTCGCATCGGGCATCGACTGCACGGCCTGGTCTTCGGCGGACAGCGTCGCCGTCAACGCGACGCTATGGGCGCGCACGTCCTGATAACGGCGCTGAAGCTGGGATGCAAGGAGGCTCATCGGTTTACCGTCCACGTCGCGATTCGCTGCGTTGCGTTGCCGGAAAAAGGAAAGCCTTGCGCTCGGATGCGCGCGGCTGACGTGCGACCTTCAATGCTGCGTCGTCGGGCAGCCGGCGCGCGCGCCGGGCCGCTGATGCGGTGACACTTCATCTGCCCGTGCAGAACAGTATGGGCCAGAAATGTGAACGTCGCGAATCGGATTTCGGGCGAAACGAAGACGAAAGACAAATGAAAGCACTCGCGCTTCGAGCGGCGGCGGCGTAACGAGCCGTCGATGCCCGTGATGGCGGGGCCGAGAGGTCGATCGCAAAGGGCATGCCTGCGCGTCGGCATTACCGTCGCCTCATGACAGCCGCGCGGCACGCATGAAAGGTCGACGACCGGGCACACCGGAGGGACGGCGTCACGCAGTCGATATCGGCCACGATCCGCACGTTGGCATCGCGGCCGTCGGTGCGATGTTCAACTGCCGTGCCCTCCGTGCGCTTCCCGGCTTTTGAAAAATTTTTCGCATCGATGTCACACGCGCGGAGGTCTCGCTCGTCATATCACCGGAACCCACACGAAAGGAGAAGGAACCATGACTGCGAAACTCAATCCGTTTGCCGCCGCCCCCGCGCTGATGAAGAACTGGATGGCCGTATCGGTCGCCGCTGCCGGGAGCCTCGAGCCGACCCTGATCGAGCTGGTCAAGATCCGCGCATCGCAGATCAACGCGTGTGCGAACTGCCTTAACATGCACACCGTCGAGGCGCGCGAGCAAGGCGAGACCGAGCAGCGCATCAACCTGCTGGCCGCGTGGCGCGAAGCGCCCTGCTACACCGACCGCGAACGCGCGGCACTCGGCTGGACCGACGCGCTCACGCGGCTGTCGGAGGGCCATGGCGCGCACGAAGCCGCGTATGCGGCGCTGAACGACCATTTCAGCCAGGAGGAACAGGTGAAACTCACGGTGATGATCAACGTGATCAACGGCTGGAACCGGCTGGCCGTCGGCTTTGGGCTGTGGATCGATCCGGCTGAAGCGAAAGCTGCTGCCGCGAAGATGGTGGCCTGATGACGGACCTCGATCCGGCCGCGGGCAGCACCGAAGACCGGGACGACGCTGCGGCGAGCTTCGATCCGCTGCGTCGCACGCTGATCCGCGTCGCGTACCGGATGCTCGGTTCCGTCGCGGACGCCGAGGACATCGTGCAGGAGGCGTTCATCCGCTGGATGGACGTCGATCGCACGGAGGTGCGCGTGCCCGAGGCGTTCCTGCGCCGCATGGTGATGCGCATGTGCCTCGATCAGCTGAAGTCCGCGCGGCACCAGCGCGAGACCTATATCGGCCCGTGGCTGCCGGAGCCGGTCGTCGAGGAGGATGAACAGGAGGACGTCACGCTGCCGCTGATGCTCGCGCTCGAACGGCTCTCGCCGCTCGAACGCGCGGCGTTTCTTCTGCACGACGTGTTCGGCCTCGAGTTCGACGAGATCGCGACGACGATCCAGCGTGACCCGGCCGCATGCCGGCAGCTTGCGGCGCGCGCGCGCACGCATGTACGCGAGGCGCGGCCGCGGTTTCATGTCGAGAAGCAGCGCGGGATCGAGCTGGCCGAGGCGTTCTTCGCGGCGTCACGCAGCGGCGACATGCGCGCGCTCGGCGCGATGCTCGCCGAGGACGTGAGCCTGCATTCGGACGGCGGCGGCAAGCGCTCGGCCGCGGGCAAGCCGGTGTTCGGCTTCGAGCGTGTGATGAAGGTGCACGAATACCTGGCAGAACTGTTCGCGACGCATGCGTCGACGCTCGTGCGGGCCGGGTTCGTCAACGGGTTGCCGGGTTTCGTCACGCTGGAGGCCGACGGCGAGTTGCAAACCACGGCGCTCGAGATCGAAGACGGGAAGATCGTCGCGATCTATGTCGTGCGGAATCCTGACAAGTTGAAGCATCTGCATTGATGCTTGACGAGCGGGGGCTTTGCGCCCTGTCTTGTCGATTGCTGGCTGCCGGTCTCGCATGTATCGCACATGAAGCATCGCGCGCATGCATTGGCTATTTCGACCGCAAAAAGAAAAACGCCACGCGATGTTGCCGCGTGGCGTTTGTATGTTGGCGAGCCGGATTGCCCGTAGGCAATGCGCACTGCCAGACCCCTTCATTTTGTTCGTTGGTAGGCTCGATTGGATTCGAACCAACGACCCCCACCATGTCAAGGTGGTGCTCTAACCAACTGAGCTACGAGCCTAAGAAGCCGCGAATTATAGAGAGGGTTTTTGAGGTGCGCAAGTCCCTTCGTGAAAATTTTTTGAATCGGGCGTGTGCGGGTGTCGAGGATCGATGGAGTCTCGCGATGCCGGGCACGTTGGCTTCACTGCTTCGCATCACAGTAAAACGTGTCGATGCGCTGTGATGTTATCCACATTGCCCTCTGGATAACCGTCCGGCAAGCCTCTGGATTCACAGTGGAACGATTGAGGATATGTCGGCGTGGCTGTGAATCGACGAAAAGTTGTTCTGTGCTTCACAGAGTTTTGCGTGTGCATCGCCGGTGGTTATGCGTTCCGATTCGTCTTGAAAATTCAGGGCGTTACGGAGGTTATCCACTGTGAGGCACCGAGCTTGTTAACTATCACTACGTATGTATACGAACTCTGTTAACACCTTTGGATAAGCACAGTCCGCCGACTGTGATCCGGGCACGGCATGCACTTCGTCCGGCAGACGGAGCAATGGAAGTCGAAGCCTGTGACCAGCTCGAACGCTCGTGTCTGTAGAATCGCCGGGGTTCAGAATCGTTGTCGGTACAAGAGCGATTGAACATGAGGTTCGATCCCGACGATCGATGAAGGCACCCGTCAATGTGAGGCTGGTGACAGGTATTGCTGGCTGCGCCGCAGATGCATATGCCCGATGTGGCCGCAGTTGCACGAGGATCCGTTATGACAAACACGCCACAGTCGCACGACATGACGGATGACACGACGCGGCGCAGGATCGTCTGGCTGCTTCAACGCCTGACCAGCTTTTCGCTCTGGAAGCGCAAGCGTGATGCGTTTGCGATCTTCGCGAATGAATATGAGAGCGCTGTGAAGAACCAGTCCGCGGATGATCCGGAGCCCATGCCGGCAAATAATCTGCCGATGATCTTCGAGATCCTTGCGGCCTACGATCGAGGGTTATCCGAGCTGGCCCGAGGGCACCGGTTCGTCTGGCGGCGCGGTGAGCCGCTGCAATATGCGGTTGCTCGGTACAACCATCTGAATGCGTATTTCTTCCCTCATCCGGATTACTGGGATCGGGGTGCGCAGGTTGCCCCGTACCCGCCGAAGGTCGATGCGCTTGTTCGACTGCTGCACGCATCGGAATACCAGATGGAGTATGCGCCGTTCGAGCCGGGATATACCGACCTCGCACAACTGTGCTCGGTTGGGCTGCTGCTTTCACCGCATGCATACGAACACAGCTTCTACACGCTGCCGTATCCGGTGTTTCCGGAGGACTTGCAGGAGATTCCGGAACCAGTCGGCGTGATGATCAAGTCCGGCGACAAAGTGCCTTGCGACGGCATCTGGGAACCCGTTACCGTCGAGCGATCGAAGTGGCTTGGCATCGTGCCGGTGGGCGGTTGCCGCGTGTTCCCGAACAGGGGGTGCTTCAATTACCTGGGCAGAGGAACGCGAGCGCCGAAGGTCAGAGATGCAATGGAGCTGGCCGTGCGCACGCGATGGCGCTTGCTGTGGGAAGACAGGCGTTACGTGGATGGCGTCATTCCCGACGAGTCGTCGTATTTTCTCGAGGCAGGCGCGAAGCCACCGGCAGCTTCGGGGAAACAGGTGACGCGATGCCGCTGATGAATTGCCTGTCCCACGGACATGTAGGCGGCGAGCTCGTGACGCGGACCGTATCCGACCTCATTAACGACCGCAGCAACTGGAAGGGCGGCCGTCGGATCGTCCCGCTGCTGCTCGTGCGGCACGAAATCGAGTATCCCGGCTACATGCTGGAATCCGAAGAGGCGAAAGTGCGCGAGCTGGGCGGTACGCACGAAGGAGGGGGTGTCTACCACTTTAACGACGACGAGTCGATGGAAGCAGCCATCGGACTACTGACGGCAACGTGTGCTGATTGCTTAAGGGAATTGATGGCCTTGCAGAAAGAAGCGTAAGTTGAGCGCAATGTCTCAGGGGGACGGATGGCCAAGCTGAATTTCGGGACCATCCGCCGGTGTTCCGTCGATCTCGATACCGCGACGCTGCTCGGTCTGAAGGCTGCCTATTCGTGTCCCCGGAAACCGGCGAGATTCTCGGGTCTTACTCGACCAAGTGACGTCCGTGCCGCCGTAGCGCCCGATGGTTGCGTGTGGACAATCGGCACGCAAAACAATCAGGAACGCTGTGCACCCCACCGGGCAACATTGATCTGAAGCGCCCGCGCGCATATGAACAACCCGAGAGCAGCCGAATCGAAATCCTGTGTACCAGCGCGGTGAGGGCGGCGTGGATATCCCCGCCCAAAGGCATTCGAAATGCTGTGCCCCTCAAGGGTGAGGGGTTCGACAAGAGATGGCATGCCAAGCCGTTGCGGCCGATGTGGATATCCCGCGCTGAAACGACGCCAAACCCTGTGACATCGAAAGCAAAGAAGGTGCGTCCATTCACGATTGCATCGCGACGATGTTCACGATGTGTATAACCACCGCGAAAGCGAATCCAAACGCTGTGGACCCGAACGGTGAGCGTGAGCGCCATCAGGCTGATCGAACCGCCTCGGCTGAACCGCAGGCAGCGCGTAACAGCCGCGCACCGGCCGTGCATAGCCCCGATCAAATCTGCTGATCGAGCGCCCGCACGACAGCCTGTTCCCCCAAATTATCCACCGGCCCGACCACCGCGAAGTTGAGCCCATTCACCGACCCATACCGCGCCAGCAACGACCCATCCACACGTTGCCCGGCTGGCAGCAGCCGATGTTTCGATTCCGCCGGCCGCAGATAGAAGCTCAGCGTCCGCCCGGCGTCGTCCTCATAAAGCACCATCGCAGCCGTCGCGCCGCTGTCCGTCGTAAACAACCGCCCGCCAACCGGCCGGAACCCGGCCGCACTCAAATCCGGCAGCCTCGCCGACGCCCCCATGCGCCGGGTGAGCCACGTCTGCAAATCCTTCGCACCCGTCGGCCGGAAATCCACCTTCGCGGTCTGATCGACCGCCATCATCCGGTAAGCCTCGACCGCATCGCTCATCGGCGCAATCGGCGGCGCCGCGTTCCACCCACGAGCTTGCCACCCGCCAAACGTCCCGAGCCCGATACAGAACACGAACGAAGCCGCCATCGCGAACCGCACCCGCGAGCGCTCCGCACGCTTCGCACGAATCGCGGCCGGATCGAGCGCAGGATTCTCGCCAGGCATCCGCACGCTCTCGAGCGCGGCCCGCAACCGCCGCGCATCCATCTGCCATTGCTTCACCTGTTCCGCGCTCTCCGGATGCAGCGCGAGATATCGCTCGACCGCGGCGCGCGCATCGTCGTCGAGCTGGCCGTCGACATAGGCCTGGAGATCGTGTTCGTCGGGACGGAGCGTGTTCATTTCATCAAGCGGAGAGAAGGAGCGGGAAGCTCGCCGTCGCTGAGCTGGCGCAGTGCCCGGCGCGCGCGGGAGAGTCGCGACATCACGGTGCCGATCGGCACGTCGAGCAGGTCGGCGACTTCCTGATACGTGAAGCCCTCGACCGCGACGAGCAGCAGCAGGCTGCGCTGCTCGTCGGAGAGCCGGCCGAACGCTTCGAGCGTCGCGCGCGCGGTTGCCTCGCGTTCGGCGGACGGCCAGTGCGCTTCGTCGTCGTCGCGAATGCGGCCGAGCAGCCACGCGTAGCGCTTCGCGCTGCGTTTGCCGTCGAGAAACTGCCGGTAAAGGATCGTGAACAGCCAGCTGCGCAGCGACGCGTCGTCGCGGCGGCTCGCCCAGCGCGACAGCGCGCGCTCGAGCGTCGACTGGACGAGATCGTCGGCCGCGTGGACGTCACGCGCCAGCCAGAGCGCGAAGCGTCGCAGCCTGGGGATGAGTTCGCGCAATGCGTCGTCGTCGGGGGCGTTTGAGGGCATGGCCGGGGCGCGAGCCGATAAGCATGGAGATGCCGTGTAGGACGCCGGTCGGCGCCGCTTATTCCGTCAGCATACGAAAAATTTCTTGATGGAATAAAGCGGCGCGGGTGGCGTCCTACACGCGTTCGACAATGATCTGACGATCGGGAGTGCATCCATGAAGCAATCTTCCTCTTCTTCGCCGCCGCGCGAACCCGGGCGCGGGTGGTGGCGCTGGGCCGTGATCGGCGGCGCGGTGGCCGGCGTGGCCGTGGCCTTCGGGTATGTTGGCGGCTGGCTCGCGCCGGCGCGTCTGACCCCGCACCGGCTCGTCGACGCGCTGCAGACGGCCGGCGGCGAGCATCCGGGTTTCCGGCGCAATCACGCGAAGGGCGTGTGCGTGACCGGTTACTTCGAAGGTAACGGCGCCGCGAGCGCATATTCCGTCGCGCCGTTCTTCAAGGCGGTGCGCACGCCCGTGGTCGGGCGCTTCGCGCTGCCGGGCGGGAATCCGTATGCGCCCGACAGCAGCGTGCCGATCCGCAGCCTCGCGCTGAAGCTCACCGCGCCGGACGGCCAGCAATGGCGGACCGGGATGAACGCGATGCCGGTGTTTCCGGTGGCGACGCCGAAGGCGTTCTACGCGCAGTTGCTGGCGACCCGGCCGGATCCGGCGACGGGTAAGCCCGATCCGGCGAAGGTGAAGGCGTTTTTCGGCGCGCATCCGGAGACGGCCGCATTCCGCGCCTGGGTGAAGGGTGCGAAGCCGAGCGCGAGCTACGTCACCGAAAGCTATTACGGGCTGAACGCGTTCTACTTCGTCGACGCCGCCGGCAAGCGCCAGGCGGTGAGGTGGCGCGTCGTGCCGGAGCAGACGACGGGCGCCGGCGACGTCGCGACGGCCGCGGATCCGAACGTGCTGCAGCAGGACCTGACGCGGCGCATCGCGGAGGGTGCGCAGAAGTGGAAGCTGCTGGTCACGCTGGCGGAGCCCGGCGACCCGGTGGACGACGCGACGAAGACCTGGCCCGCGCAGCGTACGACGATTGACGCGGGGACGCTCGTGCTCGATCGCGTGGAGGCGCAGGACAGCGGGCCGTGCCGGGACGTGAATTACGACCCGACGGTGTTGCCGCAGGGGATTCAGGTGTCGGAGGATCCGTTGCTGGCGGCGCGGTCCGCGGCGTATGCGGATTCGTATCTGCGCCGGACGAGTGAAGAAGCCGGCGTGGCCGGCGCGGCGCGACTGAGTGCGGAGGGACGATGATGAAGGCGACGACGACGTTTAGCTTGCCGGCGAGGCTGCTGCATTGGGTGATGGCCGCGATGATCGTCGCGATGCTGTTCATCGGGGTGGGGATGGTGGCGTCGGTTTCGGGGCGGCACGATTTCCTGGTGGCGTTGCACAAGCCGCTGGGGATTGCCGTGTTGGCGCTGGTTTGCGTGCGTATCGTGGTGCGGTTCGTATCGAAGCCGCCCGCGTTGCCCGAGGATCTGCCCTGGTGGCAGAAGGTTGCCGCGCATGGGTCGCATCTGGTGCTGTACGCGCTGATGCTCGCGATGCCGCTGATCGGGTGGGCGATGCTGTCGGCAGGCGGGTATCCGGTGACGCTGGGCGGTGGCGTGCAGCTGCCGGCGATTGTGTCGGCTGATCCGGTGACGTTCGCCTGGCTCAGGGTCGCGCATCGCGTGCTGGCCTATCTGTTCTTCTTGACGTTCCTCGCGCATTTCGCGGCGGCGCTGTATCACGGACTGATTCGGCGGGACGGCGTGGTGAGGGCGATGGTTGGGCGGTAATCGACGGAAGGTTGAGTTCGCTGCGGCGGGGCGGTTCACGGGCGACCGAGGGGCTGCTCCTGCCGTGTTGCTTATTATGACCGCGGCTGCGGCTCAGCGGCTCCCGGCATAGCACGTCAAAAATATTTCACAAAGGGGGTTGCGGAGACTGGGGCAGGTGCTTAGAATCACGCCTCTTTCGCGCTAACGGAAACGCAGCGCGGGGGGGAAGAAGGGAAGCGGTGCTGTTGAAGTCGGTTTTATCGACTCCAGTGCATACGAAATTAAACCGCAGTCGTCGCAATGAAGTAGTTA
This sequence comes from Burkholderia sp. RF4-BP95, assembly GCF_001521985.1. Taxonomy (NCBI): domain Bacteria; kingdom Pseudomonadati; phylum Pseudomonadota; class Betaproteobacteria; order Burkholderiales; family Burkholderiaceae; genus Burkholderia; species Burkholderia sp. RF4-BP95. The sequence goes on from NZ_LOSX01000028.1 coordinate 27,119, forward strand.
AAAAAGTTGTTGACGAGTTTTAAAAAACGGTTGATAATCTCGCTTCTCTGCTGCTGAAAACGCAGCGCTGCTGAGAAACTCCAGGTTTCTCGCAGAAATGCTCTTTAAAAATTAACAGCCGATAAGTGTGGGCGCTTGATGGCCGCGAGCTGA